>PGZS01000251.1:0-980 GCA_002841435.1 Firmicutes bacterium HGW-Firmicutes-3
TCCATGAACGATATGGGCAGCGTCTGTAATCGGGTTCAAAACCACCCTAGCGCCACAATAAACACAAGCCCTCTGGCTAACAACCCCTGAAACCGAATGCGTGTCACAAGCGATGGCCTGATTTTTCTGTTTGTCGTTAACCATCACTTGTTTTTCTCTATGATCTGCGATGATTGTTGATTTCTGAATCATATCGCGCCTCCTTATCTTCATGGTTAAATTTATTGGGTGATTTCATATGTTTGAAATCACCCAAAGTTATTAGCTTTTACATAACCAGTTCAAAATCTTCTTCTTCACATGTCCTATCATAATGATCCAATAAGGCTGTCGTTATCATTTCAATGATTCTAAGAGCGCCTTTGTAGCCAACAACTGGGAAGTAACTGTGACCAACTCGGTCAAGTATGGGCCATCCCATACGTACAAGCGGTACTTGTTCTGCACGTGCAATGTATTTACCATATGTATTCCCAATAATCAAGTCTACGGGTGTGGCTTTAATTAATTGATGGAAGGTAAATAAATCTTCTTCAATCATTACCTGACTCTCTGTAAGTCCCGCTTGGTCAAACATTTCTTGAATCTGTGCCACAAATATCTTGCCGGGTGTACCTGTTAGCACAAGGGTAGGTATCATCCCAAGATCTATAACAAATTCTGTCATGGCAATCAAAATATCCGGATCTCCAAATAGAGCAACCTTTTTACCATGATAATGATTGTGAACATCTACCATAACGTCTACCAGTTGGCCGCGTTCAAATTCTAATGAAGCGTCCATATTCCCACCGTTTAATTCCAGAAGTTTCATGATGAAAGCGTCCGTTGCCTTGATACCGATTGGCTCTTTCATAATGTAGGGAACGACATCACACTTCTTCTCAAGTTCATAAGCTGCCGCTTCAGATGAGAAGCTACCAAGGGCTACGGTTGCAATGGCATTGCCTGCTCTTCTGATTTCCTTAATGGTGGTCCCA
>PGZS01000251.1:1126-3241 GCA_002841435.1 Firmicutes bacterium HGW-Firmicutes-3
TTTCTCAGACACATGAGTAACCATGGCTTTACACATATTGGAAAAGCCTGTCACATGAGACCCTGCATAACTTGGTGTGTTGGCAAAGATCACTGTTTTCCCTTCGGGTACATCTGTTGATTTGATAATCTCACCAACATCATCCCCTATTGTTTCCGATAAACAGGTTGTATTGACTGCGACCACATCCGGATTATATATATGAAAAACATTTTCAAGACCTTTCTTAAGGTTGGATTTGCCTCCGAATACGCAAGCACCTTCAGTGAATGAACTGGTTGATGCTACTATTGGATCTCTATAGTGCCTTGTTAAATGCATACGATGATAAGAACAACAGCCTTGTGATCCATGACTATGAGGCAAGCATTTGTGTATGCCTAGAGCAGCGTACATAGCGCCTATTGGTTGACATGTTTTTGCCGGATTGATTTTTAGGCCTGTTCTTTTTTTATATAAACCTTTGGTTTCATCTAACATACTTGTTCAACTCCTTCCAATTTGCCACTTAGCAATGGCTCTTTATACCATGGTGCCGTTATGTATTTCCATGCAGGTGTTAATATCCCTGCTGCAACGTCTCTTGAAAAATTAACGGCGCCTTGGTACCCTGCATAGGGTCCGGAATAATCATAGGAATGCATTTGTTTCGCATAGACACCCATTTTTTGTACCATATACTTATCTTTAACACCTGATCCGAAAAATTCAGGCTTTAAGATTTTTATGATTTGCTCCGTTTCAATATGATTCAAGTCATCAATAACTAAGGTGCCATCTTTCATCTCTGACAACAACCCCTCATAAGATGCCCATGGAATCTCTTTTTTCAATTGCTCAGCTCTTGAAGCCGGTATTCTGAGGGAGTATTTTTTCTCATCTTTTTCAACATGAATTTCTTCAATGTTACGACTGTCTGCGTCAACTTTTATATATGGAATGACATCTCTACCTTCGTAATCATCTCGGTGTCCAAACTCATATCCGGCTACGATTGTCTCAATACCAATCTCTCTAAGTAGGCCTTGATAATGATGGGCCCTAGAACCGCCTACAAAAAGAACCGCTGTTTTACCATCGAGTAATGCTTTGTAGCCTGCCATTTCTTCTTCTATACTGGCAGTCTCTTCAGCTATAACCGCTTCTGTCCTAATTGTTAGAGCCGGATCGTCAAAATATTTGGCCATATCTCGGAGTGCTTTTGAAAAACCTTCAACACCGATAAAGTTAACCTTGATCCATGGCAGTCCATATTTGGTTTCAACCATTTCAGCGACGTAGTTAATGGATCTATGACATTGTATAACGTTCAAATCTGCTTTGTGTGCATTGGCAATTTCATCAATGGCACCGTTACCTGTCATGGTTGATATAATGTTATAGCCTATTTTTGTAAGTACTCTGGCAATCTCCCACTCATCTCCACCTATGTTGTATTCACCGAGTAAGTTAATGGAAAATTCCTTTGCAGGTGTGTCAATTGTACCTATAACATCTGTCATAAGCTTATTGTTGGCGATATGATGACCTGCTGATTGACTCACACCTTTATAACCTTCACAACTAAACGCTAAGATTTTTATTCCGTATTCTTTGGACTTATCTCTTGCTATAGCATGAATATCATCACCTATAAGACCTACCGGACAGGTTGCGGATATGGATATTGCTTTGGGATGAAACAGTTCTACGGCTTCATCAATGGCTGCTTTTAGCTTCTTTTCACCACCAAATACGATGTCACTTTCTTGCATATCTGTTGTAAATGCATATTCTAAGAAGTTCTGTCCACCTTCTCTTGCTTTCCCTTTGTTACGCCTTGTACCCCATGCATAATAAGAACAGCCAACCGGGCCGTGTACGATATGAACCATATCTACGATTGGGCCAATGACAACACCTTTACAGCCTGCATAAGCACAGCCCCTATTGGTGATGATCCCCGGTATCGCCCGTGTATTTGCTGCTATTTCTTGTTTTACTGAAGCATCCTTTATGACCATATGACTTTTTCTGTTCTTCATAACTTTAGCAGGGTATATGTCTAATACCTTATCTACCAATTTTTTTGATTCTGACATGGATTTCACTCCTTTCTAAAGTGCAAGTGCGCCA
>PGZS01000045.1 GCA_002841435.1 Firmicutes bacterium HGW-Firmicutes-3
CTTTGGCAATCTTTCTTTCATAACTGACTCACTAAATACATTCATTCCAAATAATTGCGTTACGTTTTCCATCCTATTATTCCTCCTTTGAAATCTTTTCATCATCTTAAAGCGACTTTGTCGCGTTTTGCTAGCAAAAATCAAAAAAAGCGCACCCAATAAACTTGAGAACGCCTTTGCCCTTAAGAAAAAACCTGTATTGTGAAAACTTAATCATAGATTGTTTATGATTATACTATATCATACGACTTTACTAAATGCAAGATTAAAAACGTCATAAATTATAATTCGGAATATTCTGACATTTTTATCGTAACGTTAAAGGATCAAAATTAATTAACCTTCATACATAAGTATAATGGCTTCTGCAATTTTTATTTTCGATATCCCCTTATCCATACTTTGTTTTTGGATACGCCTATGGGCTTCCTCTTCAGTCAGGTTCATATTCTCGTTCAATAATTGCTTGGCTTTCTCTATAACCGCATCGGTATTTGTTTTTGTCTTTAGCTGGTCCAGTTGCTTCTCAAGCATTTCTATACTTTTTGAAGTCTTGACCAAGAGATCAACGGTTCCAATCAGCATTTGTTTGCTACAAGGTTTAATGAGTGGTACAAAAGTTGGTTCTTGACTTAGGTTTATGAAATGTTCAATTTCCCCGTGACTAATTAAAGCTATAACCGGACAGAGTCTTTCACCAATAATTATTTCCGATAACTCATGACCATTCATACCCTTTAGTTTATAATCCACGATAGCCAAGTCCGGATAAACAGTATGCACTTTTCTCAATAAGTCATGTCCACTTGTTGCTTCACCAATGACATTCAAACCATTTTCGATTAAGAACAGACCCAATTGCTTTATGATTTTTTCATTTGATGACCCTATTATCACCCGAGTACTCATTGCATCCATCCTCTATTGACTGCGCCATATATCGATATTAGCGAATTCCTATTTGTTATACCCTAATATCTTGATGTGTACGTATCGACTTCCCAAGCATGCACCTGTTTTTGATAAGCATCCCATTCAAAACCTTTGGCCTTAATATAACTGTCATAAACGGTACCAAGGGCCTCTTTAATGACTTGATCCTTTGACAACTCGACAATTGCTTCCTTTAAATCGCTGGGCAATGTATCTTCCGACAATATATTCGATATGGCCCTAAGCTGATCAGAATTCATCATTTCAGGTGGCATAGTTTTATTCTTGATGCCATCAAGTCCAGCCTTTAGTATGACCGCTAATCCTAGATATGGGTTACATGACGGGTCTGGACTTCTTAATTCCAGCAAAGCTTCCTCACCTCTTACAGTAGGAATTCTAACTAACGGACTTAGATTGGATGTCGACCAACCGATATGAACCGGCGCTTCAAAGCCCGGGACCAAGCGCTTATAAGAATTAACTGTAGGATTGGTGATAGCTGTTATAGCTTTTGCATGAGCAAGTAAACCACCTAAAAAATAGTACGCTGTTTTTGATAACTTTAATGTATTACCTTCATCATAAAAAACATTTTTTCCTTGTTGATCCTTGAGCTTCATGTTTATATGCATACCTGACCCATTAATATGACTTAAGGGTTTTGGCATGAAGGTGGCATGTAGACCGTGCTTTTGAGCAACCACTTTGACCACCAACTTGAAGGTGACGATTTGATCCGCCATCATGATGGCATCTGCCGATTCAAAATCAATTTCATGTTGCCCAGGTGCATCTTCGTGATGACTCGCTCGAATCTTAAAACCCATTTCCTCTAAGGTCAAGACCATATCTCTACGAACATTTTCTCCCAAATCCATAGGACCAAGATCGAAATAACCTGCCTTATCATGGGTAATAGTCGTTGGATCACCATTTTCATCTGTATGAAACAAAAAGAATTCAAATTCAGGCCTTAAATCAAATGCAAAGCCCATGGCCTTTGCCTCGGATATAGCATGTTTAAGTATACCTCTTGGATCATCTCCATATGGTTCTTCGGTTGTTGTATATATATCACAGATTAATCGAGCTACTTTGCTTTGATGGGTTCTCCAAGGAAAGCTTACAAAAGTATCCAAATCAGGAATCAAATACATGTCTGATTCTTCCATTCTAACAAATCCGGATATGGATGATCCATCAAACATAATCTCTCCATTTAAAGCTTTGTCAAGTTGATCTACTGTGATTGCAACATTTTTTAATGAGCCTAAAATATCTACAAACTGCAAACGAATAAATTTTATATCTTCTTCAGTAACTATTCTATGGATGTCTGCTTTAGTATATTTTTTACTTTCCACCAGATACCGCCTCCTAGATTTATAATTTGATTGGAAAAAGGCGCATCTATTGTGTTCTCCACTATAGAAACGCCTTTGTTTCATATTCATTATAAATTAATGTTCATTGATAATCAATCTATTGTTAAAGGATAAAAACTAAGTTGCACTAAATTCTCCTAAAAAATAAACTCCAAATCGGATAAACGTCTTTCTATTTCATGCATAACCTTTTGTTCTTCGAACTCGTCTACCGCCAAAAAAGTAACAGAAAATCTTACAAAATTGCCTGCATCATCCCAAGGAACAGTAGAAATTGATTTTTCTTGATTTTTCTTTAATTAAATACTGTGAAAATTCTTCTGCCGTCTTGAACTTCGGTCCATTCTTAACACCCTTTGGTATGGGTACATATAAATAGAAAGATCCTTTTGGCTTTGTCGCCTTAAGTCCAATTTTACTCAAAGTGGCAACCAACATATCATGGCGTCTTGAATATTTTGCACAGGTATATTCCGTGATACTTGGATTCTCAAGCGCTGTAATTCCCGCTTTTTGAATGGCTTTGAACTGACCTGAATCGTTATTATCTTTAACCGTTGCAAAGGCAGCTACAGCTTTGGCATTCCCTACTACAAAAGCCATACGCCATCCTGTCATATTAAAAGCTTTCGATAATGAATGTATCTCAATACCAACTTTTTTGGCACCCGGTACACTTAAAAAACTTAAAGGTTTGTTGTCGTCAAACATCAAAGCACCATAAGCCAAATCCGATACAACCAAAATGTTGTTACTTTTTGCAAACTCAACCACTTTCTTATAAAAGGCTTTAGTTGCCGTAGCTCCAGTTGGATTGTTTGGATAATTCAGATATAGAAGCTTTGCTTTCTTCAATATATCTTTCGGAATTGCATCCAAATCCGGTAGAAATTTGTTTTCTGCCAATAATGGCATATTATAAACATCGCCACCAAGCCATTTACTCATGGTACCCATTACAGGATAACCCGGCACTGTCATGAGGGCAACATCCCCCGGATTAATAAAAGCTTGAGCTACCATCGCCAGCGCAGGCTTAGAACCGATAGAATGATTCACTTCCAAATCAGGATCTATTTTGACCCCATAGATCTCAGCCATATATTTAGATGCTGCTTCTTTAAATTCAGATATACCATTATCCGCATAATCTCTATTCACCCATTTTTGAGCTTCATCCATCAGTCTTTCAACGACTCTATAATCAGCCATTGCATCCGGTTCCCCTACACCCATGTCAATGATCTCAACATCCGGTCTTTCAATCATGGCTGCCTTCTTAGCCCTCTTGATTTTTTCGAACTTATAAATCACCGTACTTTTTCCAAATTGATTGCCACCAATTCTTTCTGCAATTAAGCTCTGCACAAATTGTTCTGCCATTTTTCTCCTCCTTATTCATCCATTGTGTTCATTAAAATGTGACATCTTACCATAAACCTTCAAAAACCGTTACAGCAGGTCCAGACATAAATACATGATTGGATTCTTCATCCCATTCGATTATTAATTGACCGCCTATTAAATTTACAGCAGCTTTTCTGCTGGTTTTTCCATTTAAAACCGCTGCAACCAAGGTTGCACATGCACCTGTACCGCAAGCTAATGTTTCACCTGAGCCTCGTTCCCATACACGCATTTCTATGTTGTTTTCATCAATAATCTTTGCAAACTCAACATTAATCTTCTGTGGGAATTTTTCATGTACTTCCAGTTTAGGTCCAAGACCATGAACATGACTGTCCGTTATTTCATCAACAAAAACCACCCCATGAGGATTACCCATTGACACACCGGTCAAGGCATAAGCTTGATGGTCAACAACTACCAGCTCACCAACAACCGGCTCAAGTTTACTTATTATCGGTATTTTATCTGCATTTAATATAGGTTCGCCCATATCAACTCTAGCATAGGTCACATAATTATTTTCTACCGTTAATTCTAGTTTTTTTACACCTGCCAAGGTTTCAATGGTCACTACTTCGGACTCTGTCATCTTGTTGTCGTATACGTATTTTCCAACACAACGGATTGCATTGCCACACATCTCCGCTTCAGAGCCGTCAGCATTAAACATACGCATTCTAAAGTCTGATGTGTCAGAAGGTAGAATCAAAACAATACCATCCGAACCCACGCCAAAATGCCGATCACTCATCTTAATGGAAAGTGATTTCGGGTCATCTACATTTTCAATAAAACCATTAATATAAACATAATCATTGCCGCAACCATGCATTTTTGTAAATTTCATTTTATCACCTCTTACTTTAGTGGTACTAATTAAAACTACTATTGTAACAGTATACAATAAATATTATGATTATGCAACATGGTTCACATCGCTCTATTATAACCGATTGTACCAAAATATTTTCTTTAATACAACACTATTTTAATACAGATCCCAACGCTATAAAATGTTCTAATAATATTAAATTTCTGATAAATCCGGAAAAGACTCTTCCGCTTGACCCCTTAGTTTGGTATAATATCAGAGTGAAAAGGAGGCATCATATATGAATTTTTCAAAGCATGCCAATCAAAAAAAAATACAGAAACTCAATTCAAGATATACAAAAATCATGAAACTTATGGGCACTTCTTCAATTCGAGTACTTTTTTTTAGTTTACTTCTAGTTGCTGTTTTAGGTATTTCCGGTGGCATCGGTGTGGCAAAAGCCATATTAGACGCTTCACCTGAGCTTGATTTTGATTCACTTGTACCTGTTGGGTATACATCGTTTGTCCGTAATCAAGATGGTGTTATTTTACAAGAATTATCTACAGGAGACGCTAATCGAATCTATGTTGAAATAGATGAGATTCCTAAACATGTACAAGATGCATTTATTGTTATAGAAGATGAACGTTTCTATGAGCATAACGGTATCGATATGCGTGGTATTTTTAGAGCCATCTTCGTTAATCTAAAGTCGGGCGACTTAAGTGAAGGCGCCAGTACAATAACCCAACAGGTCATCAAAAACAACGTTTTATCTTCCGTGAAAAGTTTTGAACGCAAGATTCAAGAACAGTATCTCGCCATACAAGCCGAGAAGTTTTTAAGCAAAGATAAAATATTAGAACTGTACCTGAATACAGCCGGGCTTGGCAGAGGCACCAACGGCGTCCAAGCTGCTGCAGGGCGTTATTTCAACAAAGATGTTGCTGATCTTAGTATAGCAGAAGCTGCCGTTATTGCCGGCATCACTCAACGTCCGACAGATTATGACCCTGTTACGAATCCCGAGAATAATCGTAATCGGCAACTCATTATTCTACAGTATCTTTTGGATCAGGGTAAAATCTCCAATGCGGCCTATCTTGAAGCCAAAGCAGAAAATGTATATGATAAAATCCAAATCACCAATCAAGAATTTGAGACTAAGTCAGATTATTCTTATTTTGTTGACGAAGTTATCCGCCGGGTCGCATCCGATCTTGAAGTTCAAAAAGGCTATACATCAACTCAAGCTATTAACCTCATCTATCGCGGTGGCCTTGATATTTATATCACCCAGGATATTGGTATACAAAACATTCTGGACCAATCTTTTGCTGATGAAAATAATTTCCCGACCGTTCAAGATGATTACAATGTCAAGCTTATGTATACTGCCTCCATTCAAACAGATGAGGGAATTTTACACCATTACGAAGAAAAATTACTTCAATCTGATGAAGATGCCCTTCTACATATTGAATTATTAAAAAGTGAATGGGTCGGTGAAACGGATACACTTATCTCAGATAATGCACTATTCATTCCACAACCTCAAGCTGCCATGGTTGTCATAGATTATCATACAGGTCAAGTCAAAGCAATAACCGGAGGACGTGGTCAAAAAATAGGTAATCAAGTCCTTAATCGCGCTACCATGAGTAAACGACAACCCGGTTCCACCTTCAAGATACTGGCAGCTTATCTTCCCGCACTTGACACTATGGGCTTGACATTAGCCAAAGTATATGACGACGTTCCATACACCATACAAATTCCCGGTGCAGGTTCCTATTCGCCAAAGAATTGGTATGATCACGCGGCTTACAACTATTGGGGGCTTTCCACTATAAGAGAAGGCATCCAATGGTCCATGAACCTTTTGGCCGTCAAGACAATGAATGAAATTGGTATACAAACTGGTTTCGATTATTTAAAGAATCTAGGTTTCACGACACTTGTTGAAAGAAGAGATGTAAATGGGACTATCTTCTCTGATAAAAACATCGTGTTACCATTGGGTGGTCTAACGGATGGTGTCACATTACTTGAACTGACAAATGCCTATGGCGCTATTGCCAATAACGGTGTTTATATAGAGCCTTCCTTCTACACTAAAGTCCTTGCTCATGATGGGTCATTGCTCTTATTAAAAGAACCTTTAACACAAACTGTTATGAAGGAAACAACTTCATACTTACTGACCAATGCCATGGAAGATGTGGTCAAGGCTGGTACAGGTACTGCTGTACGCTTTAACAACATGTCTATTTCAGGAAAAACGGGTACCACAAGTGATTCTAAAGACCTCGCTTTTATTGGTTATACCCCTTATTATGTGGCCGGCGTGTGGCTAGGCCATGATGATCCCGAGAGAATGAGTCACAATAAACGCTATCATACACTTATATGGCGAGATGTCATGTCCAAGATTCATGAAGATCTGGAGAATAAAAGCTTTCAAAGACCTGATGGCATCGTGCAAGCCACCATATGTACAAAATCCGGTAAACTTGCCGTGGATGGACTATGTACCCATGACCCTCGCGGTTCTACTGCAAGGACTGAGATATTTGCTGCTGGTACCGAACCAAAAGAAGCCTGCGATGTACATGTTAAGATAACTGTATGTAAAGATTCAGGTCTACTACCAACCGTATATTGTCCTTCTAGCAGCTTGGTTCAACGTGTTTATACTGCAAGAACCGAACCTTTAAATCCGGCTTCATGGGATCCTGCAAGACCTCCAAGAATTCGAGATTATGTTTACGAACTACCTAGTACCATAGAGAACGAATATTGTAACATCCATACACATGTAGAACCCACCCCTCAACCTTTACCAAATACACTACCTGCTCAACCATTAGAATAAACATATTTAAGCTATAAAAAAAGAACCGGATTCGGTTCTTTTTTTATAGCTCATTATCTTTAGAATATGCTTTTAAGTGATTCTATAAAAACCTTGTTATTAATAATCTAATAGCCCTTCCATATCAAGGACTTCGCCTTCATAGTCAATAACAATTCCAAGACAAAAGTTTGAATTGTCATGTACAAGACTCCAGGTCAACATATTGAAATCAAAAATTTCATGATCCGGCTCAATAATACTAGGTGTTCCGATATCAGCGATCTTATTATCAACATCAAAAAGAGAAATCGCATTACCGGCAATAATATTGCATGTTTCTTTCATAACTTCACCTTTGATTTCTTCATACATATCTTCTGTGAGGTCTTCAAGTGTATCAAATGACATGATTGCTTTTGCAAGACCTTGAATCAAGGCTTTATTCGCTGAGAAATAGAACGCACCCGATTTGGGCCCACTAAATGGTATGATTACTGTTACATCAAAAATCTCAACACCCTTATTGATACCGGAAACGGATAGAGGCAGATCCAATACACTATTGGATTTTAAGTAGATTTTACAGGATTCCACATAAAGATCTAGTACAATCGGTAATGAGAAAAACTTGATGAATTTAGCTTGATTCTTAGGTAATAGTATTTTTACCGTGGTTCCAAAATCCATAACAGAGCTAACTCTAATCTTGCCACCGATTTTTTCAACTTCTGCTTTTACCGCCGCCATACCAACACCTCTGCCACTCAAGGTATCTGCATAACTTTTTGTACTGAAATTCGGTTCAAAAATGAGGTTCAGCATTTCTTCTTCGCTCATTTTTTCGGCCATCTCTTCTGTAACAATCCCTTTGCTAATCGCTTTATAATAAACTTCACCTAAATCTATGCCTCTACCATCATCCGATATTCTTATTTCAAAAAAATTACCTACATCATCAATATTACAACTGATTTCACCAAACGGTGTTTTTCCTGCCATAAGTCGTTCTTCTTCATTTTCTATACCATGTTCTATACAATTGTTAAAGACGTGAACCAAGGATCTAAAAATATCTCTATAGTAGTTAACGTCTACAAAGACTTCATCTCCTGACAAGATTGCCACATTAACCATCTTATCTTTAATACTTGCCGTTTTAGCACTCTCCCTTGCATAAAACATCAACACATCTCCAATAGACTTATAGAAGAGCTGATCTACAATGCTTAGAATTAGAGATGCTTCTTTATCGTAAAAATATCGTCGAACAGTCTGATATACTTTCTTAAGGTTGTTCTTATTCACTGAGAGATAAAGCTCATCTTCAAAAAAAGAACTGCCTGTTATATCTGTTACGATTTCTAAATCCTCGTAGATGATATTTCTAAGCTTATTGCCTAAATTAAGGTCTACTTTGTCTCCATTAATAAGTCGATCTTCTAAAGCATGTAAATAAGGTGCGATATGCAGCAAATTATACATACCAAAGTTCCCCTTAAAAGTATGCACTTTATTGATAATCTCTTCAGATTGATATATGCCTTCATTAATATCTTTTGTAAAGTCAAGGAATTCATTTACAAGTTCCACAATATCGTCACGATTAAGCATGGTGCTGACCACCATTTTTAACTTATTTCTTTCTTCAGATAAGGTGAGCTCGTAACTTTTTGCCTCTGTAATATCTGACATGACAACAATAAGTGCTGACATTTTATCCTTTTCTTTTTCCATCTCATATGTTAGACGAAAAAACCGACTGCCAATTTCAAGTTCTTCCGGAAACAATTCAAAGCAAAGATCCGCAGGTATTTTTCCTTTAAATAGATTCTCCAATAGTTCCGCTATAAAACCTTCTTCTTCATTCATACCAATTAACTCTATTAGATGTATCCCCTTAATACTTTTACCAAAAATGCTGTTACAAACTTGTGTCAGAACTTCTTCAACTATGCCGTTTGGTCCGACCTTAAAAAAACCTTCTCCCATGTTTTTATAAACATGCTCCTGTTGGCTTTTCAAAGCATTAGCTTCCTTCTTTTCATTCTTATATATTATGGTTAATTCTTTAAGTATGCTGTATGTAACCAAAAACCAAAACATGCATAGCGGCACAATGCCCACTGAATTTTTTTCTAAAATTACATCGGGATTAATGAGTGTAGGCAATTGCCTAATAACAATGGACAAAATAATGGTTACAGCTACATTCACACCGAATTTTTTCATTTTTTGTGTATGTTGGCTATTCATGAGTTGGATGATTGATAATATTATGATTCCTACTAGCATGAAGATCAAGTAATCTGCATACTTATTATAGATATGAATGTTATTTGTTGAAAACGTCACCCCGATTATTACCAATATTAAAAAAGGTGCAACAAAATAACGCCTTATCTTCGTTTCAAAAAATTTGGTTGCTCCTATAATTGAAAATGCTGCTAGAAAAACATAGATTCTATTCATTCTGTAGGCCATAGAATATTCCATCGAGTAATAATTATCCCCTATGAGTTCCATTGAATGAATGGATAAAAATATAACCGCGATACTTAACCAAATATAAGATGAACCGAAAACAGCATCTCTGATACGTATGAGTGAGAAAGAAAGGAAAATTAGTACGATTGAAAGTATTAGTGTTCCTAGAACCACAAAGGTTATTAACCAATACTCAAACATAATCCATTGTCTATTTTCAATCGCTGAAACTTCATTTAGAATACTTAGATTACCCTTAATGCCTGTATTGAATATGCTTCTTGTTTTAAAGACTATTGTATTATTCTCTTGTAAAAGATGTTGGTGTAGATGAATGATATGTGTTTTCTTACCTACATCGCTTCTTCCAAACATATAATCTCCGACAGAAGCAATATTCGTCCCATTAAAGTACACCTCAAATGCCTGTACCGTAAAATAACCAACACTTAAAAAAAGATGTTGGTTGCTTACTGTTGTTAACGCCTCTTTAGTTATATGAGTCCTATATTCAATGAACTCAGGATCATTATGGGTCTTAGTCCTATGTATGCCATTACCATAATCAGACTCAACCTGTGTCAAAGGTATGTCTAAAGCTGTTGCTTTTTCTTTGTATATGTTTAAGTTAGCCTGGTTACACAGTACTATTGCAACCAATAAAATACACCCAAAAAGTAATATATATGGCAAGTCTTTAGTAAGCTTCATTTCTCTACATCTCCCATAACACTTTTTCTACTACTTCTTTAAACCGTTCCACTTCAAAAGGCTTAATAATAAAATGCTTAGCGCCTTTTTCCAATGCTCGTAATACCATTTTCTTTTGATTCAATGCACTTACCATGATGATATTAGCATTTGGATGCTTTGCAATAATAGCTTCAACCGCTTGAAGCCCATTCATATTGGGCATAGATATGTCCATGGTTACAATATCCGGAAGCAGTGCATCAAATTTTTTCAAGGCTTCTGTACCATCTTCTGCCATGCCGGCGACTTCATAATGAAGACTTTCAATAATCTTAACCAGTTTATTTCGCATTAATACCGAATCATCTACAATCAATACCCTTACTTTTAAATCCATTTCCACGCGCCTCACTTTCCTGTCTTGCTTATACTCACCCTTCTGCAATTCAATAATATTTTATACATAAAATGAAATCGTTGGAAGATATTATAATTATACACTTTGAGCTTTTATTTGTCTACAGAACCTTCTGCTAAGAGTCCTAAACTATCCGTATAACCTATTTAGAATCAAATTTAAACCATATAATGGACAGGCTCCCATCATATGGTTTAAATTTGATTCTAAAAATCTTAATGTTCCAAAATCATTACATTAAATGGCAATCATTTTTAAATGTACTTGCCATGCTTGGTATTCATTCGTCGAAAAAGGCATTGGTAGCCCTGCGCACATAAGTGCCTTACCACTATACCGCTTCTGAGTATTCATATCTATATAGTCGTACTCAGGTAAAAGTCCCTTGAATTTCACATACTGTGCAGGCATGTTACCATGAATTTCCAATGTGACACTACACAAGAGGGCTTCGCTTCCATCTCGTCGAACGTACTGCCATGCAGCAAATATTTGTTTATCATGGGCGTTCGTTAATCTATAATAGTCGCCCCTATGGATGAGATCCCAATACTTGTGAAACTCAACTATTTGTTGCTTGACTTGGTCTTTTTCTATAGTCGTAATCTTATTCAAATCCAATTCATACCCAAAACTGCCTACCATCGCCACGATAGCCCTTGTTTCAAAAGGTGTCGTCCGCCCCGTCTGATGATTGGGTACATCAGATACATGAGAGCCGAATGTTGTGATTGGATATGCAAAAGAAGTCCCTTCCTGGATTCGAATCCGATCAATGGCATCCGTATTGTCACTTGTCCATATTTGTGGAGAATAGTGTAACATTCCCGCATCAAACCTGCCACCCCCACCACTACAACTCTCAATAAGTAAATTCGGATACCGCTGTACTATGCGTTCAAGGAGATTATAGAGACCTAACATATAATGATAGAGCACTGCACCTTGATTGGATGTTCCACTTATTGAATATACATCTGAAATACTTCGATTGAAGTCCCATTTAATATATTCAATATTGGCACTGTCAAGTACATTGCAAATCTTCTCATATATATAATCAACGACTTCGACTCTTGAATAATCCAGTACTAACTGAAACCTTGAACGAACCGGATCTCTATTAGGAATAATGAATGCCCACTCCGGATGTTCTCGGTATAGTTCACTGTCTTCATTAACCATTTCCGGTTCAAACCATAAGCCGAATTTCATCCCCATTTCATTAATTCTATTGACAAGTGTGTACAAACTACATCCAAGTTTTTTTTCATTGACTGTCCAATCTCCAAGACCACTCATGTCTCCATCACGATTACCAAACCAGCCATCATCAAGCACCAGCATTTCAACCCCAAGTTCAACTGCTTGTTTTGCAATATTAATAATTTTTTCCCCATCATAGTCAAAGTAAGTTGCTTCCCAATTATTAATAAGTATGGGTTTTGGAATTGATTTATACTTGCCTCTAATAAGATTATTACGAAAAATATCATGATAGTTATGTGTTAACTTCTCTAATCCAACATCTGAAAATGTCATCACAACTTCCGGAGTATAAAAAGAGGCTTCTGTTTTTAATTGATATGAGAACATTTCGTCCTGTAAGCCCATAGTAATACGTGTCTGATTGTATTGGTCCAGCTCAATTTCCGCCTTAAAATCACCACTATATACGAAGCATAAGCCGTAACAGTTGCCATGGTCCTCTGTTGTTTTTGATTCGGCAATAATTAAAAAAGGATTGTATTGATGACTCGAAGTACCTCTCTTACTACCAACTCCTTGTATACCATGGATTATTTTTGATCTTTGAGTTTGACGTTCCATTGTGTGCCGCCCATGAAAACCATACCAATCATAATCACCATATAGAAAATCAATATTTGCTGTTAGTGCTTTTTCTATAATTAATGTTTCCTTGCTACAGTTTACCACCCGCACACTTCTCGTGATAATGTCCGTATTTCCAATGACACCGTAATACAATGTCACTTGAAGCTGATTTGCTGCGTCTTCAAGAAAAACTTCTAGTGTATCGGATTCATCTTCATTTGCATATATACTCGGTAATCCTGGGATATGATATTTTCCCTTTGATATATTGTGCCCTTTATAACGTAAATCACAACTATAAGTACCATTCGTATTTTTTATAGTCATACAGGTGATCCGATAGTCACCCGTTCCGTCTGTTGGATATTCTTGAGGAAGAGCATCTAATGAATAGGTTTTATCTAGACCGGCTTCATATGGGTTCCCTGAAAACCCTCTATCCATATAGGTCATAAGATAGTCCATCTCATCCTTAATTCTACTTCCATAATACAGGTGAAGCAGATGCCCAAACTGACCAACTTGGATTTGATACGTTGAGTGTCGCGTATGAAGCGAAAATATCATACTTTCATCATTGAATTCTATAGCCATTTTATTCATCCTCCAAAAAGCCTTTATAGTTTACCACCAGATGTCGCAATACCTTCAATAAAATTCTTCTGAAAAATCATATATAATATAACCATAGGTATACATGCAATAAGTGCGGCCGCCATTAGTTCAGGAAAATTCGACATATACTGTCCTTGCATTTTGGCTAATGCAGATGCTAACGTCGATTTATCTTTGTCAAGATTTACAATCATTGGCCACATCAAGTCTTTATAAGCAAAAACTGCCGTAAATATGCTAAGGGCTACCATAGCTGATTTTGTTAATGGTGCCATGACAAATAAAAATGTCTGCCCGATATTGCATCCATCAAGATAAGCTGCTTCCTCAAGTTCCTTGGGTAA
Source organism: Firmicutes bacterium HGW-Firmicutes-3 (assembly GCA_002841435.1). Taxonomy (GTDB): domain Bacteria; phylum Bacillota; class Clostridia; order Lachnospirales; family Vallitaleaceae; genus Petrocella. Next base: position 13,796 of record PGZS01000045.1, read on the forward strand.
TCCCATAAATGATTGTCTCATTAAAAACGTACCAAAAGCTGTTACGAGTCCTGGGAATATCAATGCAAATATTGTGTTTAACATTCCCATATTACTAACCATGATGTATTGAGGGATAACAAAAATCTGTCCCGGAATCATCATCTGAAATAGTACCAAGGAAAATGCTATGTCCCTTCCTTTGAAATGTAATCGACCAAATGCATATCCTGCTAAAGTTGCTGTTAACACCGCCGCCAAAATACGTCCTGCAATCATCAACAGCGTATTAAGGTATAGCATGACAAAATTCATATTTTCTAACACTCTCTTAAACGCTTCAAGTCTCCAAGTAGAGGGCCAGATGACAAATGGATCAATATTTGTTGTTTCAGTTATTGATTTAAATGCTGTCAAAATCATCCATATAAATGGAATCAGCATTACAAAAGAACTCATTAACAAAACAACATAAATTATTGTTTTAAAAAAATAATCTCTTGATTTCATTTTATTTCCCCCTAACTATAGTGAACCCATTTTTTCTGTGCATATATTTGAATCCCGGTAATCATCATAATAACGACAAGCAATAAGACTGCTATCGTTGCACCATAACCTTTATTACCATAGGTAAATGAGTATTGATAAAATAAATATACCAAGGATTGAGTTTTTTCGATTGCCGGATTTGTGTCCGTCATTACCATGTAAATCAGATCAAACACTTGAAATGCTGCAATCATTCTTGTCACACTGACGAAAAAAATACTGGGCGAGAGCAATGGTATCGTTATATGAAAAAACTGGTTGATACCGCTAGCACCATCAATTCTTGCTGCTTCATAATAGTCTCTTGGTATTTCTTGTAACCCTGCAAGAAAAAGTACAATGTTATACCCTACTACTGACCATATTCCAATTACTGCTATAGAGTATATAGCAATACTAGGATCAGATATCCATGCAACATCTAGATTAAACACATTATTCAGTAGACCAAATTGTGAATTGTACAACCACCGCCATACCATAGCGATAGCTGCCGGAGCAGCTATCATAGGTAGGAAAAAAATTGTTCTAAAAATGGATTTTCCTTTGATTTTTTGATTCAGTAATACAGCAATTATAAGTGCTATCATTATAGAAACCGGAACTTCTACAATGACATATTTAATAGTATTCCATAAGGACTGCCATACTTCAGTGTCCTCAAACAGTTTTGAATAGTTTTGTAGGCCGATAAAAATATTGCCTTTACCAAAATCACCTGTTTTAAAAAAACTTTGAAAAATCGTTCTGAAAATTGGGATGATATTCAAAATAATAAGTCCTATCATTGTTGGTAATATAAATAGCCATCCCCAAAGAAACTGTGCATTTCTTTGTTTATTATTATTGATTCTAAGCATCATTCCAACCTCCTTAATCATAATCTCTTGTTATTCTTCTGCTAAAGTTTTATTCATTGATTCTGCTATCTTTATCAAAGTGTCTTTCATTGTTGCTTCGCCGGACCAAGCAGCACGTAGTTCTTTATTGACCATATCTTCCCAAATAGATGTACTTAATGAATAAGGACGAATAATCAAAGTTGCATCTAACATATCAAGATATGCCTGTAGGTTAAAATAGGGCACACCATTTTTCCATTCTTCTGATGTTCCTTTATAAGCCGACATAGTCACGCCCAATTCTGCTTGCTTTAGTTGAGCCTCTTTGGTACTTAAATATTCAATTAAGCTCCATGCTGCATCTGTATTTTTTCCATTAGCAGCTGCTGCCCAACCCAGACCATTGTATATGGATACCCTTGTACCATCCGGTGCTTTTGGTAACACTGCAATATCACAGTTCTCACTTGTGTACTCATTATCTCTAAAACCCGGAACCATCCATGAACCTTGTGTAATCATAGCTACTTTACCTGATTTTAATAATACATCCGCGCCATTTTCTGCCATGATTTGAAGATTAGGAGAAAGACCTTCGTTTAATATTTTCTCAAAAACTTCCATAGCTTCAATTGTTTTTGGGTCATCATAACCTGAGGTTTTTTTGTCTTCACTTATGACTTTACCACTATAGGCATAGATTGCATTATAATAACTGTCTTGATTGTTACCGGTATTGATGGCATATCCATACTGACTTCCATCATCCTTCGTCAATTTCTTTGCTGTCTCATATAATGTATCCCATGTCCAAGTGCTGTCTGGATAAGGAACACCTGCTTCATCAAACATCGTTTTGTTATACCATAAGGCTATGGTGTCAATGTCTTTTGGCATTGCATATTGTTTTTGGTCCATTGCGTAAAGTTCTGAGATATCCTCATAGTAATGATTCATATCTATTTTATCACTGGCTAAAATTTGATCTGTTAAGTCTAACAACAAATTATTCTTTATGTATTTTTGCGAGTTATTTGAATGCATCCAAAACACATCCGGCATCGAACCTCCAGATGCACCTGCTTCAAGTAATGTCCAGTATTCGTCCCATGAAAGAACTTGGATTTCCGCTTTTACCCCTGATTGAGCCGACCAATCATTCATGATTTCTTGAAGACCTGCTTGTTGATTCGTATCCCATATTGCTACTGTTAATTTATCTGATGATTTCGATACAGCATTGTCCTTTGTTGTTGAACCACCTTCACTTTTTCCTTGATCCGTTATCGTCTCATTCTTACACCCTGCAATGGATAATGCCAATATCATAACCATGAATAACGCCATTAGTTTTTTCACTATATGTTGCCTCCCTTTTTCATAAATCCCTTGAGTCTTAAACCCATTAGTTGGTACTACGAATCCTAAACACGGGATATAACAAATAAATAGTTACACCTATTTCAAAATACTGCTTATCCATCATTACATTTTGCAGGCCTGCTTATCTAATGATTCTCTTAATCACTTTATATAATTAAGATATTATTATCATAGCATAGGGGTTTGACCAAATAAATATTCTAGTTATATGGATTATATACCTTAATGCGTTATTTGCCACCTTAAGTTGGTGTTAGGTAGCATTTTGGTATATAATGAATTAATATAACAATGCTTTCAAAGAAAAGGAGTACCACTATGGGTGAACATCTATTTAACATTTTCCCAAATGAAAGGTTTATTGATTTAAACCTCTTTCAATATGGTTGGGAGCAATGTATACCTTCTCAATCATTTGGACCTCATATAAGAAATCACTATTTGTTTCATTTTGTCATTTCTGGTGCCGGTACTCTCTTTTCAATGGATTCAAAAGGTAACAATCACGTGTACCATATAACAAGTAATCAAGGTTATTTGATATGTCCAAATCAAACAAACACTTATGTTGCAGATGAAAATTATCCATGGGAGTATGCGTGGATTGAGTTTGACGGTCTGAGAGTTAGGGAACTGCTAAATCTTGCCGGTCTAACTGTTGATTCTCCTGTCTATCGTTCTATCGCCAAAGATTTAACTTATGAACTCATAAATGAACTTCTATATATTGTAAAGCACTCGAATGAATCACCCTTTCATTTAATTGGTCATTTATATTTGGCTCTAGATCTTCTTGCACGTTCTTCCGCAAATAAATCTGAAATCAAAAATAGTAAACTTGCTGATTTTTATGTCCACGAAGCTTTGACTTTTATTGAGCAAAATTTTCAAAATGACATTTCTGTCAACGATATTTCACAGTTTTGTAATTTGAATCGAAGCTATTTTGGTAAGATTTTTCGCAATGCCGTCGGATCCAGTCCACAAGATTTTCTTATTAATTATCGTATGAGCAAAGCATCTGAACTCTTAAGAATCACTGAGCTTCATGTGTGTGATATTAGTAAAGCTGTTGGCTATCCTAATCAGTTGCACTTCTCACGCGCTTTTAAAAATGTATATGGTATTTCGCCTACACATTGGCGCAACAAAAATCTTCTCAAGCAACCCAAAAATCTCTAATTAGATTGTCGTTTACTTCCAATACATAATAAGCTATAATATATTGAATATTTCAATAGGTATCTAATCAAAATCTAAATCTATTGCAACACAAGGAGTGAATACTATGTTGACAGCACAACTTACCAAACTTATGGAAGCATCTTTTTTGGCCTGTGGTTACGATTCTGCTTACGGACAGGTTGTCACTTCAGTCAGACAGGACTTATGTCAGTTTCAATGCAATGGCGCAATGAGTGCTGCAAAAGCTTATAAAAAGGCACCCTTTATTATTAGTGAAGAAGTTATTCATCATTTAAGAACGACTGAATACTTTATGAATATGTTTTCACTTGCCGAGACAGTCAAACCCGGATTTATCAATTTATCTCTTTCAGATCAATACTTAGCCGATTATATCGAAAGCATTTCTGACGATAGTAGGGTTGGTGTCGAGATTGCTAAAGATCCGGACAAAATCGTTATTGACTATGGGGGGCCTAATGTAGCAAAACCTCTACATGTCGGACACTTAAGACCTGCAATTATTGGCGAGTCGATTAAGCGTCTTTTTAAATTTTTGGGTCATGAGGTCATCGGTGATGTCCACCTTGGAGACTGGGGTTTGCAAATGGGTATGATTATAGTTGAGGTAAACCGCCTTTATCCGGATCTGCCCTACTTTGATTCTGCATATGAGGGCCCATACCCTACCGAACCACCCTTTGACTTTGCTGACCTTGAAGAAATTTATCCCATTGCCAGCAACCGTTGCAAAGAAGATCTTGAATACAATGAAAAAGCAAAAAAGGCAACCTTTGATTTACAAAATGGTCGACCGGGCTATACCGCTTTGTGGAAACATTTTGTTGATTTATCCGTAAAAGATATCCTTACCATATATAACCGTTTAGATGTTCACTTTGATTTATGGTATGGAGAAAGTGACAGTAACGCTTATGTCCCAAAGATTATTGATACACTTAAATCAAAAGGTGCCTTATATGAAAGTGATGGTGCCATGGTTGTTGATGTCACCCGCCCTGAAGACAAAAAGGAAATTCCGCCTATCATCATTTATAAATCTGACGGTTCTATTCTTTACGGTACAACGGACCTTGCAACCATAGAGCAACGTGTTGAAGACTTTGATCCTGATTATATACTCTATGTCGTTGACAGCCGACAAGCCAACCATTTTATTCAAGTTTTCAGATGTGCTTCCGATCATGGTATTGCACCCAAAAAAACGTCTTTGGAGCATATCGGCTTTGGAACCATGAATGGAAAAGATGGTCGACCTTTTAAAACCAGAGATGGTGGTATTTTAAAACTAGCTGACTTTATCGATTCTATTGAAGCAAATGCCAAGGAGAAAATCAATGATAAGGAAGGCGTCGATATTGCTTCAACAGCAAGAATCGTTGGTCTAGCAACCCTTAAGTATGCTGATCTCTCCAATTATCGTATGAAAGACTATGTTTTTGATTTAGACAAGTTCTCATCATTTGAAGGCAAAACCGGCCCTTACATCCTTTATACCTATGTGCGTATTAATAATATTATGAACAAGCTTAAAGAAGAGCTTTTTCAGCCTAATACGATTATTGCGCCATCCAGTGAGGTGGAACGTCAGTTAATGTTAAAAATAGACAATCTGGAAATAGCCCTCACCTTAGCTGCCAAAGACCGCGCACCAAATATTATATGTGAGTATGTCTATGATTTAGCCACCTTGGCTAATGGCTTCTATCATACCCACCATATTATTAATGAAAAGGATTTGGCTAAGCGTGGTTCATGGATGAAAGTTCTTCAAATTACACAAAAATGTTTACTTTTGTGTCTTGAT
>PGZS01000252.1 GCA_002841435.1 Firmicutes bacterium HGW-Firmicutes-3
GATGAAAACGGAAGAAGTTATTATTTCTCCAAAACGTTGTTATTGGTCTTTTAATAAGTAAAAAAAGGGTCTTCCTCATTCGTGGGAAGATCTTTTTTTTGCGCACAAAACAGTGGTGATTTGCGATGAGTTAAGGAATATGTCAAGAGCTTAAAGCCAGATATTACTTGACTTTTAGCGATTATTATAATAAAATAGCATGGACATGAAAATGAAAAATGACATGCAATTACTCGTATAATTCAGCAATATGGGCTGGAAGTTTCTACAAACTACCGTAAATAGTTATAGCTATGAGTTCCTAAATGATACAAGGGTATCGCTTATTTTTGGCACTCGCCAAAAGATACGATCTGTTGTAGTATTTATTGAACTCTGCTTATGCAGAGTTTTTGTTGTTTAATAAGCTCAAAGTGTTGAAACCTATTTTTGACACTTTAACCCAAGTGTATAAGAATGTTTCATTTTATGGTCAACCAGGTATAAATATATCAGAGCAGGAGAATAAAATGGACTTACTTAAACAGCGTATTATAGAAGAAGGCAGAACCATCGGTGAAGAGATTATAAAGGTAGATTCCTTTCTGAATCATCAAATTGATGTAGGCTTATTTGTAGAAATGGGAAAAGAGTTCAGAAGGTTATTTGATAGCAATAAAATCACAAAACTATTAACCATTGAGGCATCAGGCATAGCGATAGCTTCTATTGCAGCTTTGGAATTTGGTGTTCCTGTTGTATTTGCCAAGAAGGCTCAGTCCAGAAATCTGGATAAGGAAATCTACACAAGCAAAGTTTACTCGTTTACTAAACAGATTACTTATGATGTTATGGTTTCAAAGCAATACTTATCAAGTGATGATCATGTGCTTATATTAGATGATTTTCTAGCGAATGGAAAGGCAGCTCTTGGCTTGATTGATATAGCAAGGCAAGCGGGTGCAACCGTAGAAGGTGTTGGCATTGTCATTGAGAAAGGTTTTCAATCTGGAGGACAGTTATTAAGAGAGCAAGGTATTAAAGTTGAATCCTTAGCTATCATTGATCGAATTCGAGATGGTAAGATTACTTTTTTAAATTGAGGATAAAAGATGTATTAAAACCCAATACAAAAGGATGGTAATATAAATAGACCATCTGATTGTATATATATAAGCATAAAAAAGGAGGTTCTAATAAAAGTAAGTATTTAATGGTTACAGTTTTAGGGGGCATAAAAAAACAGAAAGCATATTATTTATTAGGAGGAAAAAAAATGAAAAAAATATTGGCATTACTCATGGTACTTACACTGATCTTATCACTTGCTGCATGTGGTAAAAAAACACCAACTGAAGAAACATACGGTGAAGAAGAAACAACAACTGAAACTGAAGCTACAGAGGGCGCGGACACAGAAGCGGTAACAAATGAAGATGTTACTGTTGGTTTTATCTATGTAGGACCAATTGGTGATGGCGGATGGACATATGCCCATGATCAAGGACGTTTATACTTAGAAGAACAATTAGGTGTAAAAACGATTTACAAAGAATCCGTTCCTGAGACACAAGATGTTGAACAAGAAATGCGAAACATGATTGACCAAGGTGCAACGGTTATATTTGCAACCAGTTTCGGTTATATGGATTTTATGGAAAAACTTTCCGGTGATTTCCCAGAAGTTGCTTTTTTACATTGTTCAGGCTATAAGACAACAGACAATATGGCGAACTATTTCGGAAGAATCTACCAAGCTAGATATTTATCAGGTATTGTTGCAGGTATGAAAACTGAAACCAACAAAATTGGTTATGTAGCAGCTTTCCCAATTCCTGAAGTTATTCGTGGTATTAATGCATTCACACTTGGTGCTCAATCCGTTAATCCGGATGTAGAAGTAGAAGTTGTTTGGACCTCTACATGGTATGATCCTGCTAAAGAAAAAGAAGCAGCTATTGCGATGCTTGATAATGGCGCAGATGTCATTGCTCAACACCAAGATACAGCAGGTCCACAACAAGCAGCTGAAGAACGTGGATTATGGTCTGTTGGTTACAACACAGACATGAGTGCAATGGCACCAAAAGCTTATATGACAGCACCT
>PGZS01000046.1 GCA_002841435.1 Firmicutes bacterium HGW-Firmicutes-3
AACTTTTAGCATGGTCTATGCTTTTACAGAGAATTTCGCCTTGGTACTATCTCATGACGAGGTGGTTCATGGAAAAGGCTCCATGATTAATAAGATGCCCGGTGATTATTGGCAGAAATTCGCTAATCTCAGAGCTGCCTATGGATTCATGTATGTGCATCCGGGTAAAAAGCTCATGTTTATGGGATGTGAGTTTGCTCAATTTGACGAATGGAGTGAGAACAAGAGTTTGGACTGGCATCTGTTAGAATTTGAGAAACATCAACAAATGCAACAGTATGTTAAAGACTTAAACCGTTTGTATTTAGATGAGACAGCTTTATGGTTTGATGATTTCACCAGCGCAGGTTTTGAATGGATCAATTGTATGGATCATGCTACCAGTATTATTTCTTTAGTTAGAAAGAGTGATCAGATTAATGAGACCCTTGTAGCGGTAGTGAACTTTACACCGGTACCAAGAACACTTCATAAAATCGGGGTACCATATAAAGGCTACTATGAAGAGATTTTTAACTCGGATGATCTTAAATACGGTGGAAGTGGTATCATTAACACTGGTACTTTAACCAGCTTTGATGAACGTTATGATGAGCGAGATCAGACACTCAGTATTAAAGTACCGCCACTTGGTATGACAGTCATCAAATATAAAGGATGATTGCCAAAGTCCTATGAACCCTTTCCTCAGTCTATATGACAAGAAGAGCGACTTCGTCACGCTATATAAGTAGGAATTTCCTAGAATACCAGAAAAAAAAGGTTTACCAATTAATGCATTAATTGGTAAACCTTTAATAATAGTGTCATACGTATAGCTAGAACACGTTTGACAAAAAAGAGCTAAGAATTAGTGACAGGTATCGCAGATTTTCTCTAGATTTTCAATGATTTTCACAGAATCCAGATGTCCGATATAACGTTCTTTTACCATCCCATCAACGGTTAGTACAACTGCAGGGAATTCACCTACATTAAGTCGATCGGCTATACCACTCGATTTATAAATGTCTACGCGATTGACAATAATACTTCCTTCGAAATGATTTTCTATTTTCTCAATCTCAAGTAGAAAATCAATACTTTCTGCAGCTACGGCATTATAGATAAATGTAAGTCCCGGTTTATCTTTTTGAAGTATAACATCATGAAAAGCTTCACTTTCAGCAATGTACTTTTCAGCTGCAAAACCGGCAATAGCACCATCACCAACAGCAGTGGCTACTTGTTTTAGCCATTTGTCACGAACATCACCAGCTGCAAAAACACCTTCAATATTAGTTTCCATTTTTTCATTAGTAAGAATATAGCCGGCTCCGGTCATCTTAATCTGTTCTTTGAAAATCTCTGTATTTGGAAGATAGCCAATAAACTCAAAGCAATTGTCGCATTTCACTGGAATTTCTTCGTCGGTTTTAATGTTTCTAAGTACAACAGTATCAAGATGGCCTTCGCCTTCAAAACGCTTAACCGCTGAGTTCCATATGAATTCCATCTTAGGATTCTTTAAAGCGGCTTCTTTAGCAATCTCATTACAATCCATTTTACCTTCATGGTGAAGAACGGATACGATTACTTTTTTGGCAAACTTTGTTAGGAACATGCCTTCTTCAATGGCAGCGTCACCACTTCCGATAACCACAACGGTTTTGTCCGTATTTGCGGCTGCATCACAAGTTGCACAGAAGGAAATGCCTTTGTCAAAAAGGTAGTTTTCTTCGTTTTCAGCCTTAGTGATACGGGGTCTGCCACCTGTGGTTATAACAACGGTTTTTCCAACAAATGTATTTCGGAAAGTCTCAACCTTTTTTTCTTCTCCGACTAAATCAACAGATTTAACGTCAGTAAGCTTGATTTTGACACCCATTTTTTGAGCTTGTGCCTTCATAAGGTTGGTAATATCTTCACCTTTTGGACTATCAGGAAAACCAGGATAATTTTCCACTTCATTGGTATATGTTGCTAAACCGCCAATTAAAGCTTTTTCTATTAGTATTGTTTTAAGTCTTGCTCGACCGGCATAAATCGCTGCTGTCAAACCGGCTGGTCCACCTCCTATGATAATAACATCATAGTGTTCGACTGTTTTTTCTCTTGCCATGATTTTCCTCCATTTTAATGTATTTACATAAAGAACTTGACCAGCAATTTACTGCCGATAACAGCACCGATGAACATAGCAGCACCAAAAACCCAACCGGATAAGGAAAGTGAAGCAATGCCACTAAAAAGTGCACCGATGTTACAACCAAAAGCAATTCTGGCACCGTAACCCATAAGTGTACCACCCAATACGGCCGCAATGACTTGTTTTGTGGACTTAAGTTTTTTGAGTTTAAACTGAGAAGCCAATAAAACTGCAAGTAAAGCACCAAGGATAATACCAATATTTCGCCATGTACCGGAATCATTGATAAACCCATTATTCAATGTGGTTTGAGCACCTGGACTTGAAAAATAGTACCATTTGTCAACATTGCCACCAAAGGCCTCATATATCCATGCGCCCCAGTTGGCAAAGACACCGGATACACCCCAAGGATTACCAGTTGTCGCTAGCGTAACAATCTGAAACAGTGACAATAAAATAGCACCAGTCAAATAAGGCCATGCAATACGAAGCCATTTTTTATAAAATTCATTTTCGCTGATTTTAACCATAGTATCTTTGAATTGACTCACAATAGACCTCCTAATAGGATATGGTAGGTTAGATCACATCCTTATTTTACTTTTTCAATGATAACTTCCCATTCGCCATCATCAATTTCTTCAACTTCCACATTGTGACCATCTTCACGTGCCCAATCAGGTACATTTTTCATGGCACAACTATGGTCGATTTGAACGATTAAGATATCACCGATTTCTAATTCTTTAATTTTATTTTGTGCTTTTACCAATGGGATAGGGCAAGCCTCTCCAAAACAATCTAATATAACTTCTTTCATTTTATAATCCTCCTATTTAGTGATTCGATTTAACTTCTTGGTATTTTTCGGCTGCAATATAGAGTAAAAATATAATAAAAAGTTGTAGTACAACAGCACCAAGCCACCCAAAATAGTCAGGTAGAAAGATGGACTTACCCTTTGATATGAAATGGTATTTCCACCATCCAAAATCATGAGCACCCCATAAGGAACCGATGATAAAAAAAATCAAGGACAGAAACTGCATTTGAAAACCTTCTCCGAAACGCATTAATGTCCCGGAAGCACAGCCACCTGCGATAACCATACCGATTCCGAAAAGAATGGCACCGGCAATGGTTGCAAAACTAATAGGCACCACATAACTCATACCTGGAATAGGTAAACCATTTATGAAATATCCATACTTAATTGCTGTGAAGCCAATGGTAGTAATGGCAAAAGCAACTAGAACGGCTCGTGTGACGGTTGTACTACCGGTTAGATAAGGGTCACGCATAGATGCCGTAAAGCAGAATCTTGAGCGCTGTAAAATATACCCAAAAGCAAGACCGGTTAACAATAACCAGAAGGTTCCATTGTCACGTTGATCAAGAAACCATGATAAGGCGCCTACAAGTGCAATCAATACAATGGCATATGGTAATTGACTATTTTTAGGTTTTCTTCTAGATGAGCCTCTAGCAGAACGACCTGTGACCGTTTCGATTTTTTCGGTATCACCCATGTCGATACACTCCTTTGTAAATGAATTAGAGAAAAAGATTAATAAAATATTAACAAACACTTGTTTAACATCACATGTACAATTCCCATAATCATTTTATCATAAAGATTGACATACTTAATACTCACAATACTTATGTAGCATAAGAATTACTTATGGCAAAATGAGGATAATTTTTTTTAAAATGATGACAACTATTTAACAAAGGTGTATAGTTGTATAGAGTAAGATATAAGAGGAGGTTTGACCAATGCAACTGGATGCATTAAAATATTTCTTATATGTGGTTGAAGATAGAAGTATTTCTAAGGCAGCTAAAAAAGCACATATATCTCAATCAGCATTAAGTCAGATGATTCACAAATTAGAAGAAGACTTAGGTTATGAGTTATTAAACCGAAGCAATAGAGGCGTGACATTAACACCAATGGGTGAAATTGTTATAAAGTATGCAAATAACATTATTAAAAACTTTGATAAAATGATGGAAGACTTAAATAACCAGAAAAAACACCAGAGTAAAATAACAGTTACTGGAACATGGTCCCTCGTAGCGTATTCTCTGCCTTGCATGATTTATAACGTAAAAAAAAGATTTCCGGAAGTAGAGTTTGATTTGGTTGCAAAAAATCTAGAAGATATTTTCTCAGACATTAAAAATGATTTAGCAGATTTAGGATTTATTGACGTATGTATGGAAGAAGAAGACGATCTGATGTATTACAATATGGGTAAAGAAAAAGTTGTATTGATTGCAAAAAGTGATTATAAAATACCAGATAAGATTACACTCAGTGAGTTGTTTGATGTAGAGCTAATCATGTGTACGATAAACAAGAAGACCTGTGAGAACATTGACATATCTCTTAAACCACTTCATAAAAAATTGGATAACTTAAATATTATGTTTAAAGCCGATTCATTAACTGCTGTGAAATCATCAATAATGAATGGTTTTGGTGTGGCTTTTGTACCTTATGAATCCATAAAATATGAGTTATATGAAGAAGCAATCAAGTTGATTGAAGTTGAAGGTCTTAATCTGGATTATGATATTTATATGGTTAGTAAGAAATCAAAAGAATTATCAGAAGTGGTACGTGCATCTAGAGAGTATTTGATACAAGAAGGCAGAAAAAGCTTTTGTTAATCTAAGAGACCTACATTAGTAGTATTTAATGGGTCAAGCTTAGTCAATGTAATCTCAAATACGCCATTTAATGGCTCATAGACAGAGATTGCACAAGGTCTATCTAAGAAATATTCTTGAAGAGAATTAACGGTACAACTATGATCAGACACTAACATAAAGCTTTCGCCAATTGCTAATTGGTCAAAGCTTTTACGTGCTTTTAGTAATGGAATTGGGCAAAAATCGCCAAAACAGTTTACTTTTTTCATTTAAGATTTCCTTTAGTAATCACATAACGGTTGTAGGGTCAAAACTAAGTTTCTCTAATAACAACTGTAGCTTTAAGCTACAAAAAAGTCAAGTGATTGAGGTTCGTATGATTGAATATAAGAAACCATATTTTTTGGATCACTCTTTTAAATATATAGAAGACGCCATAGGTTGTTCTAATGGATCAGGTGATGGCATATATACAGAACGATGTGAAACTTGGATTAAAAATAAGTTGGGTGTGAAACATCTTAAGATGACCACATCTTGTACCCATGCTTTGGAATTGGCTTTACAAGTCATTGAACTTAATAAAGGGGATGAAGTCATATTGCCGTCTTATACTTATCCTTCTACAGCTAACGCCGTATTGTTGGCAGGCGGTCAAGTTGTTTTTTCTGAAGTAGAATCAAAGCACCTAACTTTGGATCCAACAAAGTTGGAATCCAAGATTACTTCAAATACAAAGGCCATCATTGTCGTCCATTATGGCGGAATATGTTGTAAAATGGATGAAATCATGTCCCTAGCAAAGAAACATCATTTAGTAGTCATAGAAGATGGTGCTCAAAGCTTTTTAAGTCAATACAAGGGCCGATATGCAGGAACTCTTGGGGATTTTGCCTGTTTAAGCTTTCATGGAACCAAGGACGTTGTTGCAGGAGAGGCAGGAGCATTATTGTTTCATGATGATAAGTATATTACAAACGTCAACATATTTAGGCAAAAAGGTACCAATCAGGCATCTTATAAAACAGGTTTAGTAGACTTCTATGAATGGAAATCAAAAGGTTCTAGTTATGCACCATCTGATTTCCTTATGGCTATCTTATTAGGACAGTTAGAACTTAGTCAAGAAATCATAGAATGTAATCAAAAAATCTTTGAGAACTATGAAAAACACTTTAAAAATAATGATTATATAGGACTACAAAACTATAGCAGAAAATCTGAGTTTGGACTTCATAACGGCCATTTATTTTATCTTATTTTTTGGCAAGTAGAACAGGCATCTGCCTTTATCAAATACATGGCAGATGAAAATATACAAGTATTAACCCACTTCGTACCATTGTATGAAAGTGAAATGGGAAGAACATTAATGGGCGATACACAGCCTTTTGAATTTGAAAAAAATATGGGTAGACGATTGGTAAGGCTTCCTGTACACCCATTATTAGATGAAAACCAACAAAAACAAGTCTTATTTGTCGCCGACTCATTTTTGCGGAGGTTAATATGATTTCTATTGTTATACCGACTTATAATAGGGCAGCACATCTGGAAAGATTATTTTGGCAAGTAGATAAGGCAATGAAACAGATGGGTGAGTATTACGAACTAATCATTGTTGATGATGCCAGTAAGGATACCACATCCCTTGTCATTCGAAAACTCTGCAAGATAAACCATTGTATTAAGGGTATCATTCTATCTGATAATGTAGGGCAGCAAAATGCAACGTTAGCCGGAATTCGTCATGCAGCCGGAGAAATCGTTGTTACATTAGATGATGATTTGAAATATGACCCTGCGACCATTAAGCAGTTATTAGAGGTTTATAGACAAGGGTATGATGTTGTATATGGCAAAGTGGTAAAAGAAAAAAGGAGAGGATTTAGAAGCCTGGGAACGGCCTTTAAAGAAAGCTTGTTATTCTTGCTTTGTAAAAAACCAAAAGATGTTCAACTAACCAGTTACAAAGTTATGGGAGGACCGGTTTTAGCTCATATTTGTGAAGATAATCATGAAAAAGTCTATCTATCTGCACGATTACTTCAAAAAACTCAAAATATCATAAATGTTAAGATAGCTGATAATAATGAGAATCTTGAATCTACTTATAGTTGGTGTCAATTGGTTGAGATAACTTATAACATTCTGAAGTATTATGGCCCAAAGCCGTTTAATAATAGAATTAAGAACAAGAGAGCACAATATCATATTAAGGAGTTTATTCAATGAAGTTAATGTGTCTTGGTGCCTCAAAGGCTCAGCTAGACTGTATAAAAAAAGCTAAAGAGATGGGTATATTCGTCATAACCTGTGATTATGATAAAAAAGCTATCGGTCACGCATTTAGTGATGCTTCTGTTTATATTAGTACTTTTGACTACAAAAACGTCATGGTGGCTGGCAAGTCATATGCTATTGATGGCATCATGACCATGGGTACGGATCAACCGGTATATACAGCAGCTTATGTGGCTGAACATCTAGGATTACCGACGATGATTTCTGAAGAAACGGCTTTTTCTGTAACTAATAAGATAAGGATGAAGCAGATTTTTATGGAATCCAAGATACCGACAGTAGACTATAGAATCTATGAAAAAGGTATCCATGAAGATGATTTAGATGATTTAATCTATCCTGTAGTGGTTAAGCCCATTGATTCTCAAGGTCAAAGAGGTATCTACTATCTAGAAAGCAAGCATGCGGTTATAGACCATTATGAAAAAGTTGTGCAACATAGCAGAGACAGTAGAATCCTTGTAGAGACTTACTACGAGCATGATGAAATCACTGTAAGTGGATGGGTTTACAATAATCATCTTACGGTGCTATCTATAACTGATCGTGTTACCTTTAAAGATAAAGACCGAATTGGTATATGCTTATCTCATGAGTTGCCTTCAAAGCATATGTTTACTCACGGCGATAAAATCTTAGAATTATCAATTCAAATCGTTACAGCTTTTAATATTCATAACGGTCCGATTTACTTTCAACTGATGCTTGGGGCAAAAGGTCTCTATGTTAATGAAATAGCTTGTCGAATAGGCGGGGCTTATGAAGGTAGTTTTATTCCCCATATTACCGGATTCGACATTGTGAAGGTTCAGATTGAGCAATCTTTGAATCAGGACAAGATGGATACCAAGCATTTGAAGTATCAAGTTTTAATGAATAAAGCATTTTTATCCGTGCAGTTATTTTTTTGTAAACCTTGTATAATTCACTATATGCCTTCGGAAAAAGAGATTATGGAACTTGAAGGTGTCTTTGAAGTGGGATTTAATTTTAAGTCTGGAGACCAAGTATATCAAATAGAAAATGCAACTGCAAGAATTGGCTATGTTATTGTAGAAGGTGCATCCAAAGAAGAATTAGAAAAAAATCTGATTAAACTATATGAACAATTGACTATTCTTGACGAAAATGGGATGAATCAAATCATCCATAGAAAATTAAAAGGTTGCTAATAAAAGGGGGAAGTTATATGAAAAAAATGATGGTTATTATATTTAGCATTATTATGGGGTTAAGTGGCTGTAATAATCAAATTACGGATGAAATTATTATTGCAGAGCAATACGGACTGGCTTATGCACCGCTACAAGTCATGAAAGAAAAAGGTTTTTTGGAAGACGAATTAAAAGGTGATAGGGTTGTAAAATGGGTTAAGTTAGCAAATACAGCAGCCATTAGAGAAGCCATGCTTTCAGACCAATTGGATATTGGGTTTATGGGTATTCCACCATTCTTAATTGGTGTGGATCAGGAGATGCCATGGAAGATCATGACGGGCTTATCACAAAGTCCTGTTGGCCTTATAACAGATCAAGTATCTATTAAGAACTTGGAAGACCTCATTCAAAAAGGTCAAATTGCCTTGCCTCAACCAGGTAGTATTCAGCATATATTATTAGCCATGGCCTTGGATAAGCAAATGGGACAAAGTAATCTGTTGGATCATCAACTAATTGCCATGAACCATCCTGAAGGCTATCAAGCATTGATTGGTGAGACTCAAGTTGTTGCTCAATTTACAACACCACCGTATCTATTCGATGGTTTAAATACAGAAGGTATCCATATGATTCTTGATGGCGAAGAGGCAATGGGAGAGCCCTTTACGTTTATCGTTGGGGTATGCCAAGATTCTTTTTATCAAGAAGAAGCATCTTATGAAAGTTTTTTAAGAGCATTAGACCGCGCATATATATTTATGGAGGATGAAAAAAGTGAGACATTAACCATTCTTTCAAAAAGTTACGGTTTGGAAGAAGATGTACTAGAAAGCTATTTGTACGAGATGGATATGATATATGGCAAGGAAGTATTGGGTGTGGAGCGCTTTATATCCTTTATGAGGAAGGAAGGGTATATTAGTAAAGATATACGACAGGATGACGTGTTATGGGATTAAAGAAGCAATCAAGCAAAGCCAATCAGCAAATTTTAAAAGGTTTGTGGTTCCTTATGGGATTATTCCTATGGGAAATGGTTGTAAGGCTTCAATGGGTGAATCCATTGCTTATGCCTTCTCTTACAAAGATTATGAAAAAGCTAATAGATGAGATTATGCATGGGAACCTATTATTACAAGCGTTTCAGTCTGTTATGCTGATATTCTTAGCTTTACTAATAGGTCTATTGATTGCACTGATTATGTCATATTTGGATTATTTTAGTGAAATATATAGAAGTCTTTTTGAATGGTTAGCATCCGCATTAAATCCCTTACCAGGTGTAGCCTTGTTGCCTATTGTTATCATGTGGACAGGTGTTGGACTAAAAGCGGTCTTTGCCATCATTATGCATGGTGTGGTATGGTCCCTATATTTAAATATAAAAACCGGCTTTAATGAAGTGGATGATGCTTATATTGAGGTGGCAAAGAATCATGGTGCGAGCCATTGGCAGATGTTTCATTATGTATTATTACCAAATAGCATACAAGCAACGGTTACCGGACTGCGAATAGGGTGGTCGAGAGGTTGGCGTGCACTCATTAGTGCAGAAATGATTTTTGGTGCTATAAGCACCATAGGCGGTGTTGGTTGGTATTTGTATGAAAGAAGATCTTTTATGGACAGTGCCGGTATGTATGCCGGTGTGGTATTGGTCATATTGATTGGTCTTATGGTAGAACAATTTATTTTTGATCGGTGGCTGGTAAATCTATATGATAAACACTGACCTTCCAAGGATAATCGCCCATATACCGTATAATTCTAGTGCCATAATAGGCATCTTCAAAAGCATGCAGGGAAGTACCATAATCCGATAGAATCTGCAAAAGGGTATAATAATAACCTTCATCTGAACCATAAAGGATTTGCCACTGTGGGTTACGGTGTATATAGTCGTATGATTCATAGTAGATTATGGTATCGATTTTTCGATCTCTTAAATAGGTTTCTAGAGTTAAGTCATCTAAATAGGCAAGATTCCTAATATCATAAAAAACATGGTCTTTGAAAATAAATCCACTACTTAGATTACCTAGAACTACAGCATCTTTGGGAAGATGATTCTGTAGTTCTTTTTCGTAATGGTTATAGTCGGCTAACTTAACATTCTCAAACTCATGGTAATTCATGGACATATTTATAGTAATAAATACGAGAATAATCCCATAAGACCAACGCGGCTTAATATACGCCGTTGACAAAAGTTCAAACAGTAGAATACTAAGGGGAAACATTATAAAAAGTACGGAGGTTGGGTTATAACGACCGATTATTAAAAGGCTAAGCAAAAACCCAAAAGTCAGCGTAAGACCGTCTCTAAAGTAGGTTACATTTCTTTTTTGATGATTCCTATAGGATGTAGCTAGTATGAAAATGGATATAAAGATGAGTACACTGCCTAGGAATAGTATATATCGAATATCAGGTAGATAGTAAGTACCACTATTTTGAGTATAAAGCTTGATGAAGAATTCTATAAAATGTATAAATCTCATAAAAAGATTAGCATCAACACCTAAAGTGGCACCATAGTTCCAGTAGTCCTTAAAAAAATTTGGATTTCCAATGAGGCTAATTAAGGTATAAAAAATGGCAAAGAAAGATACAATTAAGCCATATATGAGTACCAAAGAGTACTTAATAACATGAAGGATTCCATCAGATAAAATCACAAGAAATAACATAACAGCAATAATAAAAGCATTAGGGTGTATACCGATACCAATGCCGATGATTATAGCCATAATCAATATTCTTTTTACAGGTGTTAATGTAGAAGTCCTATATAATCCATACGATAAGATTAACAAAGTAAAAAGAAGTATTTCTTGTCTTGCAAAGTGACTGGCATATACAAATTGAATATTCAAAGAGAAAACGACTAGACATAAAGTATTCATGACAGGGTTAGAAAATCGACGATTCAAGTAGATATAGATTAAAACCAAAATCAAAGTACCAACTAAGAGACTGATTAAACGAACACTAAAAAGGTCATAACCAAAAAAACGAATAAAAGGTATCTGTATAAGATGGAAGAGACTTTTGATGGCATGGGCTTGTCGTGGCATAAGATCGAAAAAAGGTTCAGTTACAAAAATGGACCGAGCCTTCATGTAGGCCATAGATAGACCGGCTAGCCATGTTTCATCAGAATGAACCAATGGATAGGTGGTTAGAGTACTTAAATGGAATAAAAAGAAGGAAGCTATATAAAAATAGGAGAACAAACGAGAATATTTGTACGTTGTCATAGTAGATACCCTTTCAGTATAACTTGAATTTTCACTTCGATTATATCACAGGATAACCCTCTTAGGTCCAAAATAATAGCCATCATAATTTCCGATGAAGCATTTGAATTACTTATAACATAAAATCAAAGGAATGATTTATAATAATAAGCAGAGTGAAAGAATGTTGATGTATGATTCCCAAGATTGTATAATAATTAACAATCTTTTATTTTATAGGAGGTATGGTCATGACGATTACCACAAGAAGATTGATTACAGTCGTAGGTACCATCATTTTGATGATGTCATTTGTAGGATGTAATAAAACATCTTATGATCAAAACGAAAATATAATTGAGGCCGGTCTTTTAAAAGAAAGGCTTTCAGATGCGAAGACCATTGTAATTGATGCGAGAAGTAAAGAGGATTATGAGAAGGGCCATATGATTGGAGCAATTCATTTGGCACCGGAAGCATTAACTGTATCAGAACCGATACCTGGTTTGATTGCGCCTAAAGAGTTGGTAGAAACGGTTCTAAGTTCAAAAGGTATTAAGAATGATTCAAAGGTGTATATTTACGATAACAAAGAAGGCATTTATGCAGCAAGACTTTGGTGGGTTTTAAAAGTTTACGGTCATCAAGATGTAAAAGTCATAAATAACGGTGAAAAAGCGATTGTACAAAATGGTTTTGAGTTGACATTAGATGTGCCGATAATCAATCCTAGCACTTATGAAGCAGCACCAGTGGATGAGAGCATTATTGCTACGATGGATGAAGTGCTTCGTGTTGTAGAAGGCGAAAC
Source organism: Firmicutes bacterium HGW-Firmicutes-3 (assembly GCA_002841435.1). GTDB lineage: Bacteria > Bacillota > Clostridia > Lachnospirales > Vallitaleaceae > Petrocella. The sequence goes on from PGZS01000046.1 coordinate 12,307, forward strand.
TGAGGGTATCATTATTGATACTAGGAGTGTAGCAGAATATGATGAAGGTGCTGTGCCTGGCGCAATTTTATTCCCTCATACGAAGAACCTTTATACAGACGGTAGCTTCAAATCACCAAGAGACATATATTTAGATTATAATGATCTTGGCGTAAAAAGAGATGATGCAATAATTCTATATTGTAAATCTTCCGTTCGTGCAACACAAACAGCCATATTACTAAAAGAGGCAGGTTTTAAGAATGTTAAAGTCTACGATGGTGCATGGCTTGAATGGTCTACGAAAGATACGCCTACGACAGAAAAAAGTGAAGAAGTTGTTCCATCAACACAAGATGCATCTTAAATGTTGAAACAAAAATATTATATAAAAAGTGGAGGTTATTATGAAAGTATTGAACAAAATAATGATGATGTTACTTGTATTAACTATGATTTTAAGTTTAGGGGCCTGTGGCGCTAAAACTGAAGAAGCAGACACAATGGATTTAACTACAGATACGACTGTGGAGACACAAGATGCAGAAGTTGAAGCAAATGATGTTGCAGTAGAAACTGAAGAAGCAGAGAGTGCAACAAATATTGATGATATTGCGATAGCTTATTTTGTGAATATGCCTGAGCACATCTACAAAATTGATCAAAAAGAAATGGTTGAACGTGTCGTAGCCGGTGATGAAATGGTTGTAGTAGATATCCGTTCAGCAGCTGATTATGAAGCAGGTCATTTAAAAGGTGCTGTTAATGTACCTTGGGGACCGGCTATTGGAGAACAAATAACAAAGTTTCCTCAGGATAAAGAGGTTATGATTTATTGCTATACTGGCCAAACAGCAGGTCAAGCAGTAATGACATTAAACGCAGCAGGTATTAATGCAAGAAGCGTTAACTTAGGATGGAATCTTGGGTTATCAAAAGTAGAAGGCATTGAAGGCGTTACAGAAACAGATGTAAATACTTTTGGAAGTGAAACCTACGAAGTTGATTTGGCAGTGGAAGAAGCTATTGTGGCCTATTACAATGGACTTGCAGATGTAGCAGACAGTGTATTCAAGAATTATAAGATTTCTGAAGCCGACTTGGCTGCAATGATTGCTGATGAAGAAGATTTTTACTTGATTTCTAATAGAAGTGCGGAAGATTTTGCAAAAGGTCATATTCAAGGCGCTGTGAATATTCCTTTTAATAAAGAACTAATGAGTAACATAAGCGATGTTCCTAAAGATAAAAAAGTAGTTGTATATTGTTATTCAGGCCAAACAGCTGGTCAAACAACGGCAGCTATGAGACTTATGGGCTATGATATTGTATCACTTAATGGTGGTGCGGGTGTTGCCGCTAATCCAGATATGGGTTGGATTAACAAAGGTTATGAGTTAGTCACAGAATAATTAATGTAAGCTTGAAAAATATATTAAAGTATAATAAAGGCTCCCTTTTAAAGGGGAGCCTTTATTATACTTATGAAAGTACTTTTGTAACCATTATTGATTAGATAAAAAGGTTGTGATTGGATTCTTCTGTAGCGCCAAGATAAGCGGCAACACCACCATATTCTACGCCATCAATTAACTCTTCTGCTTTAATGCCCATAATGTCCATGGACATTGTACATGCTACAAACTTAACACCGGAAGCCATGGCTGAAGCGATAAGCTCATCCATCGTATTAACATTTTTAGAAGACATAACATGGTGCATAAGAGAAGTGCCAAGACCACCCATGTTCATTTTACTAAGCTTTAATTTATGCGTACCCCGAGGCATCATTTTACCGAACATTGTTTCTATAAATGATTTTTTTACCGAAATTTTATCATGCTTTCTAAGGATGTTTAAACCCCAGAAGGTAAAAAATAAAGTAACATCTTTTCCCATAGCCGCGGCACCGTTTGCGATAATCATAGAAGCCAAAGCTTTATCCAAATCGCCACTGAATATAACCATAGTACTGCCATTTCCACCTGCTGAGCCTGATTTATTTGATTTTGTGCCGCCCTTTGCCACATAAGCGACATAGATTTTATCTTCCTTGTCGGATTTTATAAAAGTATTGCCTGTTTTTTTGCACCATGCTTTGGCATCAACGACAAATCCCGGATCTGTAGCTGTAACCTTAAGTATATCTCCATCCGTAAGTTCGGTCATGGTTTGATTGAGCTTCATGATAGGGCCTGGGCACTGAAGGCCACATGCATCCAACAATATTGCATCACTTAGTTTTGAGCTGGTTACAGTTGTATTGACATGCCTTTCAGGTGCGCCATCATCATTTAAAGGTTGATCTTTATACTCTATGACACAATTGGGATTGGTATAGTCTTTACCAAAATATTTGTATAAATTATAGCCACCGATTAAGTTCTTTACCTTATAGCCAGCCTGTTGAAGTATTCTGGAAGCAATATAGCCACGAACACCTACAGCGCAGTATACGATGATGGTTTTATCTTTTGAAAGCATATGCATTTGATCCCGTAGATCATTGATTGGAATATGTAGGGCACCTTCAATGATACCGAGATCCACTTCAATATCTTCTCGAACATCTAATAATATATTTTGACTCAGATCAAGTTTGTCAATATCTCGCCATAAGAATACATCCTGGTCTTTATTTAGTATGTTCTCAGCCACATAACCAATCATATTAACAGGATCTTTAGCTGAGGAGTAGGGTGGTGCATAAGCAAGTTCAAGCCTTTGTAAGTCATATACTGTAGCACCAAAACGCATAACACTGGCTATTACATCGATGCGTTTCTCAATGCCGTCAACCCCAACATTTTGTGCACCTAAGATTTTGCCATCTAAATCAAAAATAACTTTAAGTGTCATAGGAAAACTACCTGGATAATAACCAGCGTGAGATTTGGGTTGTATGATGGTCATCATATAGTCACTACCATATTTTTTGCCGGCACTTATGAGTGACTTTTCATTAATACCTGTTGTAGCAACAGTTAAGTCAAATATTTTGGCCACACTTGTACCTTGGCTACCTTCATAAATGGAATCACGACCACATATGTTATCTGCAACGATACGACCTTGTTTATTAGCGGGCCCGGCTAGAGGAATCATAGTTTTATTATTGGTGACATAATCATCTACCTCGATGACGTCACCTAAAGCATAAATAGAGGAAACAGAAGTACGAAGATGTTGATCAACAACAATACCACCTTTTGGGTTTACTTCTAAACCTGCCGCTTTGGCAAGTTCACTGTTTGGAGAGATACCAATACTTAGAATAACCATATCGGCTTCAATCTGTGTGCCATCTTGTAGGGAAACGGTTGTGACACCTTTGTCGTAACGGAAATCTTTAACACCATTTTTTAAGTACAGATGAACACCCATGGAAGATAAGTGGCTATGTACCAATTGAGCCAGTTCAAAGTCCAGAGGCGCCATAACCTGGTCAGCCATTTCGACAAGTGTAACTTCAATACCAAGATCATGAAGATTTTCAACCATTTCTATACCAATGAAGCCACCACCAATGACTGTGGCTTTCTTAATATCATGATCTGTTACATAAGACTTGATTCTATCGGTGTCCGGTATATTCCATAATGAAAAGATGTTGTTGCTCTTTATACCTGGTATAGGTGGCTTTATAGGGGTTGAACCGGTTGAAAGTACCAGTTCATCATAAGATTCCTCATATTTTGTCGAGGTTTTAATATCTAGAACGGTTACGGTTTTTCTTTCGGGATTAATGGCGATGACTTCGTTTTCTGTTCGAATATCAATGTTAAATCGTGTTTGCATTGCCTCGGGGGTTTGAACCATGAGATCATCTCTGTCTTTAATGGTGCCGCCGATATAGTAGGGTAAGCCACAGTTGGCATAGGAGATATAAGCGCCTCTTTCAAAAATGATAATTTGTATATTTTCATCTAAACGTCTGAGACGCGCAGCTGTTGTTGCCCCGCCTGCAACACCGCCAACAATTAAAACTTTTTTTTCCATAAATGACCTCTTTCCTTTGATTGACAAATGTTTAACTAAGAAGTATAAATTAATTAAATCATATATTATAATAATATGATATTATAGACACGATTTTTTGTCAAGTATTTTTTTCCTTAACCTAATGAGTCAATAGGTTCGGCTAATACAAAGTAGCCTTAAACCATAAGTTTTTTTCTTTGTTATAGGCATCTTGGCTATCACTGGCATGAACTAAATTCATACTGGGTAGACTAGGGTCTAGTACTGGGATACCGTAATCGTGTCTTATGGTACCTGGCTTGGCACGATCAGGACGATAATGGCCAATGAGTTCCCTTGCTAAGGTGATTCCGTCATCAGAATCATGGCCTAAAATCATGGGTATGGTTGGTTTACCTACAAAGGCAGTCTTAAGCCAGTCCTTAAAGCCTTCACCTTCTCTAAGGATTACTTCTTTATAATGCTCTTTGATTAGTCTGTAATCAACAACACGATAATGAATATGTTCGATTTTGAAACCGGCTTTTAAAAATCGTCCGGTTATCTGATCGACTAAACCTCTTTCAAGTGCATCCGGTTTTAGAATGATAAATGTTTTTGAACTCATCTTGACGCCTCCTAGTTTTAGTTGT
>PGZS01000253.1 GCA_002841435.1 Firmicutes bacterium HGW-Firmicutes-3
TTGATATATTCAACATTTGCCATGGTTTATCCTCCTAAATCGAATGTAATTGACTTCATGATTATAACATGAAAATATTAGCATTGACAAACTTTCCTTAAAATAAATTATTAATAGTTTCAAAGATGACAGATTATAGTGTATAATAATTGTAACCTAATTTACTCAACTTTCTCACGTTTAGGATTTCTTAGTGAGGGTACTCCACAAGTTAAAGATGAAAAGTCATCTTGTTTATTTGCGCTAGGCAAGAACTTAGAAATCATCTGGAAAAGTTGAGTTATATATACCAAGGAGTGACTTCGAGGTGAAGAAAGTGGCAAAAATGACATTGGAAGAATTGATAGAAAAAGTAGATGATATACCGGCATTTCCTCAGACGGTCATTAACATCATGTTATTACTCAAAGAGCCGAGATCTGCTGCAGTGGACATAGAACGTGAAGTCATGAAAGATCAAGGATTAACGACAAAGCTATTGAAAATGGCGAATTCGGCTTTTTACAGTGGAAGACGTCAGATAAAAACAGTGGCTGATGCGACAGTTCTTTTAGGTTTTGACACGGTTCAATCCCTTGTTTTGGCATCCACTGTTGGTAAAGTAATGGAAAAAGAACTAAAGGGCTATTCTTATGAGCGCAATGCACTTTGGCGACAGTCACAGATTTCAGCGATTATGGCACGAGCTATTGCAAAAAAAGCCAAATACCCTAATCCGGATATCGCATACACTGCAGGCTTACTTAAAGATGTAGGAAAAGTGATATTGGATGAGTTCGTTCATGAATCGTATCAAGAGATATTAACAATGATTAGTAACGAGGTTATGACCTATGTGGTTGCTGAAGAAGAAGTTCTAGGTTTTAATCATGGTCAAGTGGGTGCACGAATCGTTGAAAAATGGAATCTAGCATCTGAACTTGTTGATGCTATTGAATATCACCACAAGCCTTTCCAATCCATGGACAACATTGAATTGGTGTCTATTGTACATATATCTGACGGGTTGGTTATGATGATGGGTATGCATGAAGGCATAGATACACTTGGACATGAGTTTTTTACAGATGCAGTAAAGATTCTGAATTTGGATGAATCGGATTTGAACCAAATTATGATGGATGTAGAAAAAATTGTTTCCGAAGAGCAAATTTTTATATAAAGTATCTTTATTACTCTTTATAGTTTTGAATGCAAATCCTATAGAGTAAGTGTAAAAAAACGCCTGAATATTTGGGCGTTTTTTGTAGGTTTATAAAGTTGAGTTAGGTATCTATACTGGTAGATTTTCTATAAAGAGCCGGGCTCATACCTGTATGATTCTTAAAAACATTGGAAAAATAACCGGGGTTACAAAACTCAAGAAGTGTTGCGATGTCCGTTACCTTCATCTGTGAAAATTCTAAAAAGTTTTTGGCAACCTCTACTTTTTGCTTTTGTATATAATCGGTTATGGACATGCCGACTTCTTTATAAAAAAGCTTTGATAGATAATCCGGTGATAAGTGGGTCAGTTCGGCCAGTTTGGATACGGTTATTTTAGAGGTGGCATTTTCATAGATATGCTTAGCCACTTTGGAGATGGGGAATGGGTAATTAAAGATAACGGCATTTTGAATAAGCTTGATACAGGTTTCAAGCATCTCATATTCAAAGGCAATCAGATCCTCTTTTTTATCTAAGTTTTCTATATGTTTGATGAAGACATCACTTAAGTCAAAGGCATCCTCTGAGTTAACACCGGCTTCTATGACTGCACGGGTAAATAAGGTACATGAACCTATGAGAGAGTTTTTTGTGGATCGAATAGAATCTCTAGCCAAGCTTGGTTTTTCTAAAGCATTAATTTCCTTGAGCGTGTGTGCGGAACTTGACAGATAACCTTGTCTGATTTCTTTCAATAATTTGCATTCAAGAGCATAGGAGGGATGTTTATAATGTATATCAAGATTTTTGAGTTTTTCTTTAATTAAGGAATTTTTCACAACTAAACCTCATTTCACATCGGATTTATGTAAATTATAACAGATTTTTAAAAGAATATAAAGATAATTAATACTATACTAA
>PGZS01000254.1 GCA_002841435.1 Firmicutes bacterium HGW-Firmicutes-3
CCGAGTAGATGTGATACATAGCTTTTCCGATGACCGTACGAAGTGTAAGGCGAGGAAAAGCTGTGTGTTATATCTACGATTATTACCGATAGTTACAATTAATCGATTTCTAAACAAAGGAGCTCAGTTGCGATTTGCATATAATCATTTTAAGCTAGCCCTTTTTGTATTATTGTTCATGAATATCCTCGATACTAACTATGAACAAATGGAAGCATCAATCCCTTTATCATGATCAAGGGCATACTTCAGCTCATCAGCCGTGGGCACATAATTGTTAGCGACCAATCGGCCATCAATGGCAACAATAGGTGCCAACTTACTAAGAATAAAACGAATATTGGACGCGGTTATAATCAGTTGTTCTCCGGACCCAGTATAGATGGTTTGAAGCTTATCTGCAACCTGCTCCATATTATGATTTTCCAGATCAAAACGTGTAATATCGGCTAAGGCCTCATAGTGTTCTCTAAAAGTAGTGATTGTGGATGTAAGGGTATGGGCAATAGGTTCACATCCACTGCTACATGCGCTACATCCGGAATTCAAAGTTGCTGTATCTTGCCCCATTAAGGTAAAGATCTCTATATTTTTTTTCATAAATACCTCATTTCATTAAAAAAATCGAGTGACATATATAGAGTCATTATATTATAATAGCATATACCATGCAAGTCATAATCTATAAAGAACAAGTCGTCTTAATCGTAGTCTTGTAAGGCATCTACTAGGAAAAAGGCGACTACATCAAAAAATATAACGTATAAAAGAGATGTTCCATTTACATAAATACGAGATAAAGCTACTTAGGTTCTATAAAAAAGCATTGACGAATTACTTTAACAATGTTACACTTTAAAGCAATAACGTGAAAAGTCAAAACACGAAAGAAGGAATAGATGATGTTAGAAGAAATCAATAAGGTTGGTAGTTTACTTTCCTATAGAGAAGATATAAAGGTCATGGACTGTACCGTACGAGACGGTGGTTTGATGAATGACTTTAGATTTGATGAAGTCTTCGTAAAGAACGTGTATAAAGCATGTGTCAAATCGGGTGTGGATTATATGGAGTTTGGTTATAAATCTTCGAAAGAATTTTTTAATGAAGATGATTTTGGACCATGGAAATTCAGTAAGGAAGAAGATCTTAGAAAAATTGTAGGAGATAATAATACAGATCTTAAAATATCTGTAATGGCAGATGTGGGTCGGACCAATTATAAGGAAGATATATTACCAAAATCTGAAAGCGTCATAGATATGATTCGAACAGCTTGTTATATTCATCAAATACCTTCTGCAATCGAGATGGTGAATGACTTTCATCAAAAAGGTTATGAAACCTGTATCAATGTTATGGCGATATCCCACGTAAACGAGCGAGAATTGGATGAAGCCCTTAGCCTATTAGGTCAGTCTAATGTGGACATCATATATTTGGTGGATAGCTTTGGTCATTATTATCCTGAAGAAATTCGCTTACTGGCTAAAAAATATTTGGATGTTGGAAAGCAATACAATAAGAAAATTGGTATTCATGCCCATAATAATCAACAGCTGGCATTTGCCAATACAATTGAAGCTTTAACACTCGGTATCAGCTACTTGGATGCGACGGTATCCAGTTTGGGAAGAGGTGCCGGCAACTGTCCGATTGAATTGTTGCTTGGTTTTTTGAAAAATCCTAAATACAGTTTGAGGCCTATGTTGAAAGTAATTGAAAACGATGTAGCTAAAATCAAAGAGCAAGGTATTATATGGGGTTATGATGTCCCTTATATGATTACCGGTCAAATGAATATGCATCCAAGATCAGCCATGAAGATAGTAGGAACACCGGCATGGGGTGAATTTACTAAGTTCTATGATGAGATCATGGATGAGGATTAAATGAGTTAATTAGTTTTCTTAAGGGGTCCTATGAAAACCCTTCCACAGTCTGTATGACTACGGTAAGTGCTTGAGTGCATATATTTTTTATAGGACATAGAATATTCGGAGATAATATGAATTCATTACCATTATCGTAGATATAACACACAGCTTTTCCTTGCCTTAC
>PGZS01000255.1 GCA_002841435.1 Firmicutes bacterium HGW-Firmicutes-3
CAAAGCAGATGCTTACTTGTCAAGTGAAGTCCTAGCTTTTGAAGTGGGTAACAACCAAGCGGCTTTTGGAGCACATTGGATGAGTATTGAAGAAGAAGTGGCAGAAACAGCAGCAGAAGAAGCAGTAGTAGCAGAAGAAACAGCAGAAGAAACAGAAGAAGCAGAAGTTGTAGCGGAAGTAGAAGTCGATCATTTTGCATTAGTGGCGTATGATGTCGTAATGGATACTGAAGCGGTTATTGTGAACGCAAGAACTTATGCACCTGTTAGATACTTAGCAGAAGCCTTCAACTATGATGTGAGCTGGGATCAAGAAACACGAACAGTAGAGTTAACAACAATGAAGAGTCTGGCAGATGCAAATATCACTGTAGTAAGCACTTTTGAAGAAGCGCTTCAATCATGGTTATTATTAGGAGATGATAAAACAACAGCAACATCCATTGAGATCTTAAGTGGTAAAGTGAATGGTGTTGAACTAGAAAAAACACTCATAAGTGAAGAAGAATTTGAAAAGCTTGAAGAAGAACTAGAAGCTAATGGTCTTTCAGGTGAAGTATTAACTGGATTTGAAGCGGCTAATAACATATCAGATCTTGCATCTTATAGACTATCTCTCAAAGTTAAGGCAATGATTGATGATGTATATGAGATTTTTGAATGGGAACACTATGGTGTAGAATTACAACAATAACAATAGCAATAACAATAACAATAACAATAAGCATAAATCAGATGAGCGACCAATAGGGTCGCTCATTTTTTTACTCTACAATACCTTCTAATCTAGTACAGATAACCAAAGTTCTTCGGATTCCCTTACTAAGGTGGATACCAAATCTATAAATGGTCCATAGTTCATTGTAGTATGGGCTAAGTCAATAACATCATAGTACTGAGCTCTATGTTCATTTTTAATGATAATGGGTGTATAACCATACTTCATGAGTTCAAAATTCAATAGCAATCTGGAAGTTCTTCCGTTACCGTCGATAAAAGGGTGTATCTTGACAAATTCACCGTGTAAGAGCGTTGCTCTTACTACAGGATGATAACCAATCCATTCATGATGATATTCTAGTAAAAGTTTTTGCATCAAAGGATGAATATCGTAATGCTTGGGAGGGATGTGCTTAGCACCGCTAATGACAACATTTTCCTCCCGATATTTTCCGGAATTTTTGTTATCAATCTCTCTTAAGATTAATGCATGTATATTCTTAATATTCCATTCACTTAGCTTTTCTTTATTGGACACCAATGCTTCAATAAACAAAATAGCTTCACGGTGATTGATGGTTTCCAGATGTTCAACCATAGTCTTTCCACCAATTGTGATGCCCTCAAGGACCACTTTTGTTTCGGATAGTGTTAATGTATTGCCTTCGATGGCATTGCTATTATAGGTCCATTCGACAACCAGCTTTTCATGGAGTGAATGAGCCAGATGCTTTGAGAAAGGGCGTTGACGATCAATAGACGCTTTTAGTGCATCAATATGATTAAAATCATAATCCAAACACAAGTATTTTTTCTGTTTACCTTCTCTAGCATCAATAGGCTTGATGGTATCTATAGGAATAGACCAATTATGTCCAATCTTTACGGCACCTTCAATGCGTCCTTCGCTACAGAGAACTCGGATTCTTCGGTCACTAATGCCCCATTTTTCACTGGCTTCTTTAATACTCATATAGTTCATACAAATCACCTCACAGTTATTATATACCGATATCGGAATAATATCAATCTTGTTTAATTATAAACTAAGGATTATAGACAGTTACGCATCTTTTAAAAGAAGTTGAAAAATTATAAACATATGTATTGACAATAAATTAAAACAATTGACACGTTTGGCTTTATCATATATAATCACAAATATAGACAAAGTTGTCAGACAGATAAATGCGATTATATACATATAAATATAAAATAGTTACAAGAAAATGAGGCATTATCAATAATTAGTGCTACTAATAGCCAATAATTAAAACGAAGTTGTCTTACAATAACTTATTTATAACTAAGTGACTAAAAATTAAAGTGAGGAAG
>PGZS01000256.1 GCA_002841435.1 Firmicutes bacterium HGW-Firmicutes-3
TGCATTTTTTCTGTTGCACGAATTTAGGAGGTCATTCATGAACGTAAATCAAGAATATGATGCTACGCAGATACAAATACTTGAAGGTCTGGAAGCAGTTAGAAAACGGCCAGGTATGTATATTGGTAGTACTTCATCGAGAGGTTTGCACCATTTGGTGTATGAAATAGTAGATAATGCGGTAGATGAAGCTTTAGCTGAACGATGTGATAAAATTGATGTGGTTATACATAAAGACAACTCTATATCAGTACTTGATAATGGTGAGGGTATACCAACAGGTATGCATGAAAAAGGTGTTTCTGCTGTTGAGGTAGTTTTTACTGTTCTTCATGCAGGTGGTAAATTTGGTGGCGGCAGTTACAAGGTTTCAGGTGGTTTACATGGAGTTGGGGCATCCGTAGTTAATGCTTTATCCGAGTGGCTAGAAGTTACTGTTTATCAAAAAGGTGAAATTTTTTCACAAAGATTTGAACGCGGTGAAGTTATAACGCCATTGACAGTAATAGGTACTACAAAAAAACATGGTACTTACATTCATTTTAAACCTGATGGTGATATATTTGAAGAATTGGTTTATGATTTTGATACATTAAAACAAAGAATTCAAGAAATGGCCTTTCTAACAAAAGGTCTAAAAATCAGTATAGAAGATCTACGAGAAGGTGAAGAAAAAAAGCAAGAATTCCATTATGAAGGTGGTATAAAAGAATTCGTAGCTTATAGAAATCGCCATAAGAATAAGCTTTATGAAGAAATAGTATATGCTGAAGGAACCGTTGAAGATGTCTATGTGGAAGTAGCTTTTCAACATAATGATTCCTATGTTGAAAATGTATTTAGTTTTGTAAATAACATCAATACCCCTGAAGGTGGTACACACTTAACGGGTTTTAGAAATGCATTGACAAAGACCATGAATGATTATGCTAGAAATAGTAAAATGTTAAAAGATAATGAGAAAAATTTATCCGGTGAAGACATTCGAGAAGGTATAACGTGCGTTATTAGTATAAAAGTAACAGATCCTCAGTTTGAAGGACAAACAAAACAAAAGCTAGGCAATAGCGAAGCTAGGACTGCAGTTAATGATGTATTGTCAGAAAAACTAACCTATTTTTTAGAACAAAATCCTCATGTGGCAAAAATAATCTTAGAAAAATCCATATTAGCAAATAGAGCAAGAGAAGCTGCTAGAAAAGCTAGGGATTTGACAAGGCGAAAAACAGCTCTTGAGAATACTTCATTACCTGGTAAGTTAGCTGACTGTTCAGACAAGGATCCAAGAAACTGTGAAATATATATCGTCGAAGGTGATTCAGCAGGTGGATCAGCCAAATCAGCAAGATCTAGACAAACACAAGCAATATTACCACTTAGAGGTAAAATACTAAATGTTGAAAAAGCTAGACTTGATAAGATATTGGCAAACAATGAGATTAGAGCTATGATTACAGCTTTTGGAACGGGTATATCTGAAGAATTTAACATTGAAAAGTTAAGATACCATAAGATTATCATTATGACGGATGCGGATGTGGATGGTGCTCACATACGTACTTTGTTATTGACTTTTTTCTATAGATATATGCCTGTACTCATAGAAACTGGAAAAGTTTATATTGCCCAACCACCTTTATTTAAAGTTACAAAAAATAAAAAGGGACAATATGTCTACAATGATCGTGCTCTTGATAGATTATTAGATGAAATTGGTCGAGACGGTATCGTGCTTCAACGCTATAAAGGTTTGGGTGAAATGGATGCGAATCAGTTGTGGGATACGACCATGGATCCTGATCATAGAATATTGCTTAGGGTAGATATAGATGATGCGGCATCGGCAGACGAAATTTTTACAACACTTATGGGCGATAAAGTTGAACCGAGAAGAGCATTTATTGAAAGTCATGCAAAACATGTAAAGAATTTAGATATATAAAGTATTTTATAATAGAAACCAGTTATGGAGGAAACATGAATGGATGATAACAATCAATTTGATAAAATCATATCGGTAGATCTTCAAGATGAAATGAAAAAAT
>PGZS01000257.1 GCA_002841435.1 Firmicutes bacterium HGW-Firmicutes-3
TGTCCTTAGTCGTGTATAGTAGGTGATCTTATGGCGACAAATAAAATCGAATTACATATTGTAACACCGGATCGTGAGTTTTTTACCGCGGAAGTGGATTCTTTGTCTTTTAAGACAACAGAAGGTTTCATAGGTGTACTATATGACCATATTCCTTTGATAACGACACTGACCAGTGGTAAAGCCGTTTTCAAAAATGATAAAGACACATTTGAAGCGGTATTGCACAATGGTTTCGCTGAGATTGGCGAAGAAAAAGTGACCATATTGACAGATGCAGCAGAATGGGCAGATGAGATTGATATGGACAGAGCCTTGTCAGCAAGACAGCGCGCCGAGAAAAAGCTTGAAGAATTGACCCATCACGAAGACAAACATAAAGAAGAAGGCGTTGTTCAAGCCCAAGCATCACTCCTTAGAGCTTTGGCCAGAATTGAAATGGCTCAAGCAAGGCAAGATAAATAAGAGTATAGTTGGGGCATTTTGATTCTCTACTTATAGCATAGTTGGAACAAAAAATGATAAGGGGCTGTCCGGATGGATGGCCTCTTTTTGTAATCTGTTATTAATTTGTAATATTAATTTTTACCTTAATTCAGTAATCATATTTGAATCCTTTGCCGATATACATATGAGTCTTTCTAACATAATTTGATGACAGAATATAGAGGTGGAGTTTTATATGAAAACACTAAAATATAGGCGCTTAACCATAGGCATCTTGATTATATCTTTAGTAGCCTTATTAACTATAGTGCCCATGGACCTGGAAGCAGCCGATGGGTCTTTGATATGGAGAAAACTAGATACAATGGATACCAACTTCACCATCATTAACAATAAGGCCGGCGATAATGAGGTTTTGTTGGAGCTAGATATGTCAGCTACTGGCAATTATACCTTATTCTATCATCTGGAAGATGGACGTCAAACAGAAATTCGTTTTCAACAAGCCTTTGAAAAAGTGGATATTAAGTATTTTGTAAGAGAAAACCTTGGCGCTACCAATGTCACTCAAGCCCTTGTATCCAATTCTTATCTTCAAATGGACTATAGTCTGACAGTTCCGGATTGGCGGTTTGATGGTGCCAAACTTGTTGGGCCTTCAGGCGGACTGGAATTTAGTATTCCAAGATCTGCAAGTTCCCAGTACCCTGGTGTTGCCTTTGAAATAGATAATAAAAGGGTCTATATCAAGTGGGATTTTCAACTAGGAAAAGCCTTTGTGCTCATAAGAAACTATAACAATGGATTTATTATGCCGGTAAGCTACGTAAAACCAAATAGTACGACTGAGAACATTAAAGTCCTTAAAGGGTTAGAGGGCTTTACAGTCACGCCGACCCATTTAAGAGAAAATGCAGCAGGCACGGCCAATGTTGAGATCAAACCCATAACGCAGCCCACAGATACAGGCAATAAACCGGGGAACAGGCCAGGGCTGGATATTAAGTTCAAGCAACCAAAGGAAATGGATATTACCACTTGGACCTATGATTATGATCTAACCAATCTAAACGACATTAGTGCCATAGTAGAACTGGATGATATTGGTTCGGATTCCTATCTGGATTTTAATTTTAGGCTTAAGGATTTTGGAGATCTAGACAACAGCAATCCGATATATGCACTGGATGTAGATGATGCAGCAGCCAACGTGGGTGTTGGCTATGACTACAATCCACTTACCCATGAATATAGAGTTAGACTGGTAAAAAACAACTCAGATCTTTTTGATGACGGCAAGACCATTCAATGGTCAGAGCTGGAAGCCAGTCGTATTTATAATGTCAATATAGGTCTTCAAGTGGATCTGGATGCCACCGGGTATGAGACTTATGGCTTTACCGGCTATAGACCAATCAATGGTTTTGGTTATACATTCATGGCCTATGAATTAAAACGCGCCAATGCAAAAGAAGCCTATTTGGATATTGTCCCTTACGATATTGGTAGTCAAGGGGATGTGGAGTATATTATCCTCTATAGTAAAGTTATTAAGCCT
>PGZS01000258.1 GCA_002841435.1 Firmicutes bacterium HGW-Firmicutes-3
TAAATTCGGTAGCGGGTTTAAATAAAAAGCATAGGGTTCCGGGCCTTTTAAATAATCGGTCAAGACCAGATGCCGCTCCATATGGCCCAGTTCTTTTTGTAGCACTCCGGCAATCAGGGCATCGCCCAGGTCATTGCTGTCCAGTGACATCAGATATTCATTTAAGAAGCCATCGATGTAGTTCCCCGATGAGGGATTCTTGTCGATCACTTCGGCAATGATACTCTCCCGGACGGATGTATTTTTTAAAATGTCTTTTAATAAATCCTCGACGTACAGCACCTCGGCGCCCCGTTTTCTGAGGATCGCCGCAAAGGCATCGTGCTCCTCCTGCATCCTGGCCAACCAGGGAATATCCTCAAACAATAGTTCCTTCAGCGAGTCCGGAACAATCCGTTCCAGTTCTTTACCCGGCCGATGAACCAGGACCTTTTTCAGGGTGCCAATTTCAGATTCTATCTTCAGGTTCTTAGCATTCATATTTTATCTCCAATTTTGTAATACCCGGTTATTATACCATCGGTTTCATAAAAAGCCTACCATTAAAGTCAACAAATTAAGCCAACAAAAAAAGAAGAACCTGAGTCCTTCTCCTAATGTGGAACTTTTTATCTTGTCGTTATGAAACTAACAGTGCACCGTCAACTTCATTCTCATCTAGTAATACAATTTTTACACTTTGAGTTAAGAGATCAGAATAACTGAAAGATAATTTCTGTTCTTTTCTTTTATCCTCTTGAACTCGTACAGTAAAAATACTGGGATAAGTGCTTTCAATTACCCCTTCTTTTTGGTAGAGTTTTTTCTTGCTTTTATGTGCTTCAAGTTTGACTCGTTTACCAAGACAATTTTCCACCTCGCGTCTAATGTCCATAATGGTTGCTTTTGGCATGAACTTCACCTCTCTGTGGTTTTCTCTACGTTAGTATACCACAGATTTGATGAAAAGTAAAATTTTTTATTATAACAAGACCTGGTTTTTTTGTCAATATGTAATTTTGATTTTCGTTTACATCTTGTTTAACGTTTACATTTCTTAAGTTTTCATCTTCTTATTTCATTAACAGCTCACCTTTAATCACAAATCAATGTTTTTTCTTAGGCGCATTGGGGTTCGGATCTGGGGTTTCGTTAAACAGTGAATACATTTCCTTGCCATAACGCAGCGCTTCCACAATCCGCATCGGGTTATGCAGCCAGATGGCGTCATCCAGCTTGGTTAGGACTTCAAAGGACTCAAATCCCCAGGTGCATAAAACTGGCAGCATTCCCGCTCTCAGAGCGGTTTCATAGTCAACCACAGAATCCCCTACATATAGACATTCCTGGGGTTTTAGGCCCATTTTTGCGACCAGTTCCAAGGTTATCTCGGGATTTGGTTTTCGCAGTTCATCTCTGGTAAATCCCTGGACATCCACACAATCATAGTCGCTGAATAAGGCCTTCACCAGGGCTTTAGCCTCGTTATCAGGTTTGTTGGTACAAACACTCCAGGGAATATTATGGTTCTTTAAATAATCCAATAATTTTGTGATCCCCGGATAAGGTCTGGTTTTTTTCTGATAGTTATTGGCATATTCCGATCTGACCATTTCAGTCAATTTATCCACAAATCCTTCATCATCCCGATATTTTTCCGGCAAGGCATCCCGAGTCAGATTTCTCAGTCCTCTGCCGATGAACTTTTTTCCTTCTTCATAGGAATGAACTGGAAACTGATGATATCTCATAATCCCATTCACTGAATCAATCAGATCTTCCAGTGAATTAACCAGTGTGCCATCTAAATCAAAGATAATCCCCTTATACTTATGCATGTCATCCTCCTCTTTTGCGATTTCATGTTTTTTTATTATTATACCCCATTTTTTTAATAAATTTTGTTTTTTTAACGACTTTGGATTATAATAAGATTATTCTTTTCTCTGGAGGTAATATTTTGGGTTATAAGGAAGATAATTATCTGAATCTCAGTAAATCTTTAATTAAAAAAC
>PGZS01000259.1 GCA_002841435.1 Firmicutes bacterium HGW-Firmicutes-3
ACCTTTGACACAACCACCAAGCTGATGGAAGATAATCGTCTGGCACTTCGCAGTATCATGGAAAATGCCGACGATATAACCAAATCGACAGCCCATATTGTGGATAAGTCAAGCATGATGGTGGATGAGGTTGAAATGGCATTGAATACCATTAAACAGGACGTAATTGATCCGGTGGTAAAAGCCGCATCGGTATTAAAACGAGGCTTGGGAGTTTTTCAAACCAGGAATAGAAAAGATAAGGTATAGGCCGTGGATTACAGCCCTAGGCCCAATGATGGTAATCACCTCATTGGGTCTAGTTTTGAATTGTGAAATGGAGATTATATGAGCAGTAATAACATAATTGAAATGGGAAAAACAAGTATGATCAGGATTGTAGGCGAAATCGACATTTATTCTATTGAAAAATTCAGGGAAACAATTGAAGAAAAAATAAAAACACAGGCACCGGAAATTATTCTGGATTGTTCCGAGTTATCATATATGGATAGCACTGGTATGGGTGTTTTAATTGAACTTCGAAATAAAACAAAAGAAATGGGACAAAAGATTATTATGATCAATCCGCGGCCTAACATCAAAAAGTTAATGGCTCTCACAGGGGTTGATAAAATAATTGAAATCGTAGACAATCCTGTCAACTAAGCAAATTGAGAAGGGGAAAAAGCATGGATAGTATAAAACTGACACTGCCAACAAAACCAGAATATGTCAGCTTGGCACGTCTTACAATTGCGTCAGTGGCAAACAATATGGGCTTTTCCATAGGCGATGTGGAAGATCTGAAAGTTGCAGTATCCGAGGCATGTACAAATGCCTTAAACCATAGTATGAATCCAGATACGACCTATGATTTGACCTATGTTGTGGAGAATCAGAAGTTAGTCTTTACGGTAACAGATCGAGGCGTTGGTTTTGAACCAGAGGCAGTAGCGATGCCGGATCTTAACGGCAAACAATTAGGTGGCTTTGGTTTATTTATCATCAAATCACTAATGGATAGGGTGGAAATTATTAGTGAGAGAGGATCTGGAACCTCAATTACCATGATTAAGAACCTATCGACGACCCATGAAGTATGAGCGAAAAATCAGTAAAGAAGACGTCAAAAAGTTATTTGCCGAATACGAAGAAACAAGGGATCGGGAGTTAAGAGATCTGATCATTGAAAACTATCTTTATATACCCAAAATACTGTCGCGAAAATATGGACATAAAAGTGGAGATAATGAAGATATTTTTCAGGTCGCCTGTTTAGGTTTAATGTATGCGGTGGAGCGATTTGATGTCAGTCGCGGTTATGAGTTTGATACCTTTGCCACGCCAACAATTATTGGAGAAATAAAACGCTATTACCGGGATCGGGAATGGTTGATCCGAATTCCAAGGAAGGTTCAGGATCTCAATCGGGAGATTAATCAAACCCGGACAACCCTTGAACATAAACTGATGCGGTCGCCAACCATCTCCGAAATTGCTGTTTATCTGGAAATATCAGAGGAAAGCATCATCAAAGCCATGGAGAGCAGCAATGCCTATTATCCAAAATCGCTATCAATGGAATATGAAAGCAACCAGGATGGGCAGGAAGTCAGTCTGATGGATCTATTGGGAAACCTGGATAACAATATGGAAAATGTGGAGAACATTGATCTTTTAAAGCAAAAAATTCAATCACTTAATCCGGTCGAGCGGATTATTGTGGAACAACGGTTTTTTCGTGGAAAAACGCAAAAAGAAGTGGCAGAATATATCAATAAATCCCAGATGACCGTATCACGCATTGAAAAGAAAGTTATGAAAAAGATAAAAGAGGATCTATAAATAAATCTTTTTGTGGATTATTTTTTAGAAATATTATAAAATAGCTTTATACAAAAAAAACCAATTAAATCATTGGCAAAATAAGCGAGGGGGAAACAGCATGAAAACGTATCCAACAAAGAACATCCGTAACATTCTTATACTAGGTCACGGTGGGAGC
>PGZS01000260.1 GCA_002841435.1 Firmicutes bacterium HGW-Firmicutes-3
TTAGTTTTGACCCTTTAACCAATTGTAGTTTTTTAGTACTATTTTGAAGGTTCGGAAAGTGGTATAATGAAAAAAACAAGGGAGGTATGGCATGTCAAACCCTATAAAGCTTTCAAAAAAAGAAAAAAGTTGGATTTTGTATGATTGTGGTAACTCAGCTTATTCAATGGCTATAACAACTGCACTTTTTCCGGTTTACTTTGGTATGTTTAAAGGCGGAAGTGGTATGGATATCGGTTATTTCAATTCCATAGCCAGTATATTGGTCGCCCTAATAAGCCCTATTCTTGGAACCATTGCAGACTATAAAGATGTTAAAAAACGGTTTTTTGCTTTTTTTGCAATGTTAGGTATTATATTCACCGGCGCTATTGCTGTGGTACCTAATGGTCAGTGGCAGCTTTTGATTGGTGTGTATATTGTTACTGCGATAGGCTTCTCAGGTGCTAATATTTTTTATGATGCTTTTTTGGTGGATGTTTCTGTGGATGCCAATATGGACTCTGTATCCACAAAAGGTTTTGCTTACGGGTATATTGCTTCTGTTGTGCCTTTTACCATATCCCTTGTGGTTGTATTTTTGATTGGTCTGGATCAGATGCTAGGTTATCAATTAGGCTTTGTTATAACCGCCTTATGGTGGGGTTTGTTTACAATACCAATGTTAAGGCATGTTCGTCAAGTTCATTATGTAGAAAGAGAACCAAACCCTATTAAAAACAGTTTTATACGATTGGGACGCACATTTGTGAATATTAAGAAGCATAAAACGGTATTTGCTTTTCTAATCGCTTATTTTCTTTATATCGATGGCGTGGATACAATTATTAAAATGGCGGTACCTTACGCAACTGATTCTCTTGGACTGGACCCTTCAGATGTATTTATGCTCCTTGGTATATTATTGGTGATTCAATTGATTGCTTTTCCATGTGCTTTATTATATGGTGTTTTGGCAAAAAAATATTCAACAAAGAAAATGATTATTGTTGCAATCATAACCTATATTATAACCACAATCTTTGCATTTATGATGACTCAGTTATGGCATGTGTTTATACTCGGAGCGCTTATTGGTTCTGCACAAGGTGGTATACAAGCACTCAGTCGTTCCTATTTTGCAAAAATCATACCTAAGAAAAATTCCAATGAGTTTTTCGGCTTCTATAATGTGTTTGGTAAGTTTGCGGCCATTATTGGACCGACGTTGATGGCACTTGTAGCTACAATAACAGGTGTGACCAGATACAGTATTTTAGCCATCATTCCTTTATTTATACTTGGTCTTATACTTTTCTTATTTTTACCTGAGTATCAAAGTTAAAGTGCCAAGCCTAGTAATGAAACATTAATTATTAAACTGCAACCTAATGACTTAAATAGAATAAGCTTGATTTTAGATTAAAACTATGCTAAAATACGCCTAGTAAAGACAAATGTGTTTCTTGGAAACACAAATTTAAAAATGAGGTGCTAAATAATGAATAATTTAAATGTAGGTATAGTCGGTGCGACAGGTATGGTTGGTCAAAGATTTATAACATTACTTGAAGACCATCCTTGGTTTAATATTGTAGTTCTAGCAGCAAGTCCAAGATCAGCCGGAAAAAAATATAAAGAAATTATGGGAGACAGGTGGGCGATGAGTAGCCCTATTCCGGAAGCTATTGGTGAAATGATTGTTGAAGATGCCAGCAATGTGGATAAGATTGCTGCTATGGTTGATTTTATTTTTTGTGCTGTTGATATGGATAAGCAGGCGATAAAAGATCTTGAAGAAGCCTATGCTAAAGCAGAAGTACCGGTTGTTTCTAACAATTCTGCCCATAGGACAACAGCGGATGTACCGATGGTTATTCCTGAAATCAATCCTGAACACTTAGAAGTAATCGCAGCACAAAGAAAGAGACTAGGTGTATCTAGAGGTTTCATTGCAGTTAAACCCAACTGCTCAATACAAAGCTATGTACCTGTTTTTCAGGCA
>PGZS01000261.1 GCA_002841435.1 Firmicutes bacterium HGW-Firmicutes-3
TAAATGCATAGCACGCTAAACTATATTATATAGTATGTTTGTTAAAATTTCACCATGATTTTGTTAAATAATACATAAATTAAGCGATTTACTTGCATTTTTAGGGTTTGTAATATGCTTCTTGAAGCTGTTATCCGAAAATAACAGCTTCTGGAAGAATATTTCTAAACTAATAGGTATTATTCAATTGTAAATGAGAATGATACATCAAATGAGTCGTCAATGATTTCGTTTGTTGTTTGAGCGTCCCAGCCTTCAACATAAATCATGCAAGTTACAAGCACTGGAGAATTAATTGTTAATGCGGTAATAATTGTACCAGGTGTACCAGTAGCAGATGTACCAATAATCGAATGGGTAGCAACTAAGTCATCAGATAGTGATGCAGACAAATCAGACAATTGATTGAAACCATCTAAGAGTGTATAAGGTGCTGAATCATCATATCCTGTTTGACCATCTAAATAAGCAAATTCATAATCTGCAGATCCAGTTGATGGTGTATAAATAAACGATGATGTTGATCCAGAATAATCGCCTAACCAAACTGACATTCTAATTGCATTGACTGCTTGATCAGTGCCAGTAGTAGTGAATGCACTTAATCTAAGATTTTTACCAGCTGTTTGTGACATAATCCAAAATCTCACTTGAATTACTCCGCCAGTAGCAGTATTCACATTAGCAGAATATCCGTTTCCACCTTCTTGAGCAAGGTCTAAGTCAGCAACTGCAGTAAGTGGTCTTGTGTAAGCGTTACTAGAAAACACATTTAAGACATCTCCATCTAATGCATCATAAGCAGCGTTAATAGCTGTAACGGGTTTTAATCTTGCGGCAACGATTGGATATGTGCCAACAATATCGCCTTCATCAAGAATTGTTCTGTATAAGCTTGCTACAGTATTTGCGGAAGCTTCTGAAGCGACTGCATCAGGATCAGCAATTTTAATAAGTAAAGAGTCTTGTGATTGAACAGTAAGTGTTAACGATGAAGCTGTAACAGTACTTGATACGGTGAACCATGCAAAGGTTGAACCAATGGTAGCGACCAATGCGAAAATTAGTACGACTGCGGAAAGTATAACTTTTGATTTTAATGATTTCATTTTTATTTCTCCTTTTTATTTTTTTGTTTTTTTGTTATCTATATGAATTTTTTTAAAGCACTATTTAAGTATTACTAATCATCATTATTTTGATAAATTCTCGTGACAGTAAATTTCATTTCAAATTTTACTCCACCACTATGTAATGCAATATTATGATTCGAATCTTCACCTTCGTACCAAAGAATTACTGTGACCTTGGTGATTTCTCCGGGAACATATCTTGTGAAGGTTTGCTCCATAACAGTTGTAATACCTAAGAAAGGGGTGGTAAGAGGTTCTGGGTCTCCCGGTGATTTTCCACCTTCGGATTGTAATTTAGCGTATGTCTCGCCTACGCCATCAAATATAACACGAACTCGAACTGCTTCCTCTGCACCTTTACTTGCAGATATTAAGGTAATAGTTGTTTGTAAATCAACATCTTTCGTTCCAACATGCTCTAAATAAAATGTATATGCTAAATAGTTATCACCATTATTGGGGCCGTCGATAGAAGTTAACCATTCATCATCCGGCATACATACTGTGTCACCCACTGGAAACGGAGTTAATAGGTTTCCTTCATTATCTCGTAATCCACAATAAGCTGTCATTCCATCAGCGTTTGCTACTTGGTCGGCGATAATTTTGGTTTTATACTCTTTATCATCAATATCATCATAAAGTGTCATACCAGACTCTAACGCTAACCTATCAAGCGTAAATGTGAAGTTACCAACTTTTTGACCATAATACGATATTGAGAAGATCATGAATGTCAGGAGTGCACTGGCGATAATACCTAGTCGACTCACTTTCGCAATCTTTGCTGCTTTAGAGGCAGCCATAACGCGTGCTGCTAATCTTCCTTTTTGACTC
>PGZS01000262.1 GCA_002841435.1 Firmicutes bacterium HGW-Firmicutes-3
CCGGTGATTTTGAAGAGTACTTAAATGATGATTGGGAACATGCAGATGTCAATATTTACATTGCACTAAAAGAATAAGGATGTGGCGTGGTGAATTTTTGACCAATGAGATTTTGTCGGAAAAGAAATTCAAGAAGATCGCCGATATGTAAAAACTGGCGATCTAAAGGTGGATCAGTTTTTATTGCTAGACGGCAACGTTTGCATGAGGGCAAAGAAATGTTTAGGCTCACCGGTAGTAAAATATTCAAACCAAGATTCTAGGGTGTCTGATTGATAAACCCCTAAATGCTCAATTATTTGTTTGGCCCACAACAAGGCACCGGTGGAACTTGCAGTAATTAGGTTGTTATCTCTTACAGAGGGCTTGTCTATATAAAAACTTTGCCCTTTATAGCTAGGAGAAACCATTTCAAGATATCCCGGTCCATTACTGGTATGAGGACGATTATCCAATAGGCCAAAATTGGCAAGTGCAGCAGTAGCTCCACAGATGGCACACACCATAGCACCTACAGAGAGAAATTCCCTTGCTTTTTCGAGGATAGCGCCATGCTTTGGGTCGTTCCATGTATTTGCGCCCGGTAATAACAAAATACTCGTTTCACTCACAACAATATCATCAATTATACAATTGGGTATTACTGTCATCCCACCCATTGTATTGATTGGCCTTTGAGAATAACTAACCGTTTTGAGCGATACACCTGGGTGGTCTTTTTTGAAAAAACGACCAGAATTCAACTCTGAAGTAACATAGCCCAGTTCCCAGTCGGCTAAAGTATCTAGAACATAAACATAGATTGTATACATAAATTCCCTCCATTTTCATTGGTTTTTTAATTCGCTACCTCTATAACACATTTCTATTATATCTTGCAATTGTTGACAGCATTATGGCAACAATATATAATGATATCAATAAATTTTAGAAGGCGGCTATTAATTGAAAATTGACAGGCTTGTTAGTATTATTATGATACTCCTTGATAAAAAGCGTATAGGCGCACAGGAGCTAGCAGATATGTTTGAAGTTTCACCTCGCACAATCTACCGTGACATAGACTCCATCAATATGGCGGGTATTCCTATTCGTGCGACATCGGGAGTGGGAGGTGGCTTTGAAATCATGCAGAAATACAAGGTTGATCACAAAGTTTTTTCGACAGCCGACCTTTCCGCTATTTTGATGGGGCTTTCTAGTGTTTCCAACATGATACGAGGTGATGAACTGGTAAACGCCCTTGCGAAAGTCAAGAGCTTTATCCCCGTCGACAAAGCGAAATACATTGAATTGAAAACGAATCAAATTTATATAGATTTAAGTCCGTGGCTTGGAAACAGGGACATACAAGCATATTTAGAAATCATCAAAACCGCTTTACAGGAAAGCAAGCTACTTTCCTTTGACTATGCAGACCGCTACGGAAATAAAACCCAAAGAGTAGCCGAGCCCTATCAGCTTGTATTGAAAGGTAGCCATTGGTATTGGCAAGGATATTGCCGTAAAAGAAATGATTTTCGCTTATTTAAACTATCCCGCACATCAAACCTACAAATACAAATAGAAGGTTTTACACCACGAGATTATCAAAAACCCCAGTTGGATTTTACGGATATCTTGGCAACGATGCAAACAAAAATCAAAATTCGTATTCATAAATCTGTCATGGACAGGGTACTTGATTATTGCACTTATGAACATTTTTCGCCAGACGGTGATGAGCATTACATTGTTAATTTTCCGTTTATAGAGAATGAATACTATTACAATATTCTTTTGAGTTTTGGAGACAAATGTGAGTGTTTAGAGCCCTTACATATCCGTACAGAAATCAAACACAGAATACATGATATTGCTCTTATATACGAACGTTAATACATGAGATAACCTACACTATAAATTAATGAGGAGGATGTATATGAACTGGGAGCCGTGGACAGGTTGTTACAAAGCAAGTGA
>PGZS01000263.1 GCA_002841435.1 Firmicutes bacterium HGW-Firmicutes-3
AAAGAAAGCTCCTTTTTATAGAATCGTAGTTGCAGACTCAAGATCTCCAAGAGATGGTAAGTTTATTGAGCAATTAGGTTACTACGATCCAACAAAAGATCCAATCGATCTTAAAATCGATGCGGAGATAGCTAAAAAATGGCTTAACACAGGCGCTCAACCTACGACAACTGTAAGCAAGCTTTTAAAAATCGCTGGTATCGTTGAATAAAGTGGCTTGAAGTCCTGTCAAAGGACATATGAGCACTGTCATTTACGTAGGAGGTCGGCATATGAAAGAATTAGTAGAAGTAATTGCGAAAGCACTCGTGGATCATCCGGAAGCTGTTGTTGTCAATGAAGTTGAAGGTGAACGTTCTACAATTTTGGAATTGAAAGTGGCACCGGAAGATATGGGGAAAGTTATCGGCAAACAAGGTCGTATCGCTAAAGCCATTCGTACGGTCGTCAAAGCAGCTGCAACCAAAGATGATAAGCGTGTGGTTGTAGAAATACTATAATTATTTTATGTATTCCTAAAAATAGTTAAGTTAGGCTTGATCAATGGGCTGTCTTATAAGTGATACGTTCTATGAGCGATATTTCTTATGAGACAGCCTTATTTATAAGTAAAGAAAAGGTGGTAACATGGAATATATGTATATTGGTCGCGTTGCGAATACCCATGGTGTAAAAGGCGTCATTAAAGTCCTTCCGACCACAGATGACCCAAAACGATTTGAGTTGTTAAAAAAAATAACCATAGAGGATGCTCGAGGTAAAGAGGCTGACTATACGGTTATTAAAGTTAAGTACCTACATCAATTTGTCCTACTTGAATTAAAGGAAGTAATGGACATGAATATGGCCGAAAGTCTAAAACTAGGGATTATCAAAATACCCAAAGAAGATGCGTTACCTCTTGAGACAGATGAATACTACGTTCAAGATTTGATCGGCTTAAAAGTTTATGACCACGTTGATATCTATTTAGGTATTATAAAAGACGTACTTTTCACCGGCAGTAATGAAGTTTATGTCGTTACTCTTGAATCCGGTAAAGAACTTTTATTACCTGCAATTAAGGATTGTATTTTGAATGTAGACATGGCAGGTAATAAGATGAAGGTTTATGTCATGGAAGGATTGATGTAATGAAGTTTAACGTTTTAACACTTTTTCCGGATATGGTTATGAATGGCTTAAATCATAGTATTATTGGAAAAGCCATGGAAAAAGGCATCATTCAGGTTAATCCCATTAACTTTAGGGACTTTAGTGACTCAAAGCACAATTCTGTAGATGATTATCCATATGGTGGTGGTGCAGGTATGGTGATTCAAGCACAGCCTGTCATAGATGCTTATGAAAATCTTGTTAAGAGAGAAGGAAAGACAAGATTGATCTATCTGACACCTCAGGGTAAAACCTTCAACCAAGCAATGGCGGAAGAATTTGCTCAGGCGGATCAGTTAACTTTTCTATGTGGTCATTATGAAGGCGTTGACGAGAGAATCATCGACAGTATTGTGACAGACGAAGTTTCTATAGGAGATTTTATTCTAACGGGTGGCGAGATGGCAGTCATCCTTATTATTGACGCAGTCGCAAGATTGATACCGGGTGTCCTTAAAAATAATGCATCCTGTGAACATGAAAGCTTTCATGATTATCTCCTTGAATACCCACAGTACTCAAGACCTGAAATCTTTAAAGGTATGAAAGTACCGGAAGTCTTATTATCAGGACATCATAAGCATATAGAAATATGGCGCAGGGAGCAGTCTCTCTTAAGAACCTATAAAAAAAGACCTGATTTATTGCCACTTGCTAATTTGACGGAAAGTGATAAACAATTCTTGAAAAAATATTGCAATTACGATCTAAATATGCTATAGTAATAAACTGTGACTACGGATGTTCCGCTTTTATGAAACTGATATTATGAACATCTAAGATGGAAGGAGGATACTCAAATGAATA
>PGZS01000047.1 GCA_002841435.1 Firmicutes bacterium HGW-Firmicutes-3
CTAATTAAAGCCATTCTTTTAACTAAATATTATTTTTTACTGGAGCTAGCGGGGGGAATCGAACCCCCGACCTACTGATTACGAAACAGTAGGTAAATGTCATAATTAAGCCTTTTTACTGTCAAGTGCGACACTTTTACGACAACATTATGCCATATTACTTTTTTCAATTACTAACACATAGGAGCCGTCATTATGAAAGCCACTTATTTCCAAAAGTAAATATACAAATTACTTAAACATCACTTTATCTTCATTGTCACTTTATTTGGTGGTAGCGGTCTGTTCCGGTTTGTGAATATTTCGGCTGAAAAACCCCAAGGGCCTCTAAATCGTAGGAATACTCATACCGGTTCAAGGTGACAATTTGTATTAAAGATTATCGTCATAACTAATCTTAATTTCCTGTTCACACAAATGGTGTTCCCTACCGTATTTACGACACTAATAAAGAGAAGTAATATGATTTAGTTACACATTACTTAAGTTTAGAGATTTCTACGATTTTATTTCTACACTAAGGGGGACTAGAAAAATGTATTATTGCCAAAAACCGCTTTTTTCACAGCACTTTCATTTTAGAATACATCTAATTATTTTAATAACTTTCTGAGTAAACTAACTTGTTGTTTTATTCTATCATCTTCTCGCATAGAGCACTTATCACCTGAATATGTCTTAATCTTATAGAGCATCTCTTGAACTGCTGGAATGGCGATTTTAGGTTCAAGTATTTCGATAAGTTCATCGTACTTTTTTAAACATAATTGAAACTGCAATTTACTTGATATATTATCACTTAAAAAACTCATTATTGCAATAATCACTTGTCGTTCAGAAAAGTTTTTAATTAACTCAATATAAATCGAATCAGCATCCCAACATACACCATTTCCATTTGTAAGAAATGCATCAATAATTATATGAACATAGTTACTGTCAATAATTTTTGGAATACCATGTGTACCAACAAGTCTTTGCAACTGTTTAACAAATGAAGGTTCTTTATAAAAATTACCGGTTCCAGAATTATGCGCCTCCCTTAGGTTTTCTAATGCTGTATTAATCTCAGTGACACGAACATTTTCTGGCAAAAATTGTTCTCCTGAAACTAATGCTAAAAATGATCGACACAATTTTGCTTCAGCCTTATCACCATTCGCAACAAATCTAGCGTATTTAATGCCAAGTTCATCTTTAGTAGTATTGTCAATTCTTGACCACAGCATTGGTAATAGTAGATTTATGTTTTGTCTAGTGATTTCGTTAGTATCTATTCTAGTGTATATCCCAAATAAACCAGCACCTAGTGAATTTGCTTTTTCAAGCGATAAATTACAAAAAAAACTTGCTATTGAATCAGCGTCGTCTTTATTGATTTCATTCTCTTTTATATTCTTTAGTAGCTTTCCTATTTCAATTGTAACATTTGATATAGGTAAAGATATTACTTCTTTAATACAAGTTTCCAGCCAAGATATCAATTGTAATCCCGTTATTTCTGATTGATTAGGATGAGCAGCACTCGCCCAGTTTCTCATATATTTTATATGATCAAGATGACGATATCCTAAATCAGATATAAGATCAATTTCTTTAGCTCCATTAATTAACTCAGAATCATCTAATTTATTTAGGTCTTCTATACCGTTAAGACGTTTCCTTTTATCGCTTTGAACTGAAATGTCATAAAAGTACTGAATATCATAATGTGATACTCTTATACGAAGCTGTTTTATAGTTTCATCCCATAAATAATTTAAAGCAGCATCAAACAAACCGGCACTCACTGCCGCCATAAATTTAGAAATATAAAAAGCTTCTAATCGATAGTCAGTATTTAATAATACTAGTGCATCGTCAAAATTTTTGATTACCTTTTTTCGTTCACTTATACTAACAAGCACCTTATCAACCGGTAAATTGTACATTGATAGAAATTTAATTAATTGATCTTCATATACTGTCAGTGAATTATTTATACTCGTATTTGAAACTAGCTCTATTTGATTATCCATTTAATACCCCCAAAAGCATCTAAATACAGAACTATTGCCGCCTGAATATCCGATATAATAACATTAAAATTCTTACTAATTGACATATGACTATTATTGCTCATAAAAAACTCTAGAATCTAAAGAATACTAACTATTTCAACGCTGATTTATTTTCTTTCTTTTTTTTTGGGGTTTATTTATAACTTGATCATTTTTTCTTTGTGATATTTTCGAATCAATATTAAACTCTGACAGAATATGAGTAAATTCCGAATCACTTTTGTTGCATTTAAAATCGATGATAGCTGTCAAATAACTGATCGATTTATTAAACGCTTTGATGATACGTTGCTCTATTTCAATCTTTAAGGATGATTCAAAAAAGACAAGAGTCTTTTTTACATTTTCGCTCGGAATAACAAACAGATTTATATTAGTATTTCCTAAAAAATATTCAAGATTCTCTTTAGCGCGAAATTCATCCTTGTCGTAAATAATTACTACTGTTTTTTTCTTTAAGATTCTATTCAATTCTTGAAAAACTTGTTTTGTCAGAATATTATTTATTCTATTAGTGTAAATAATTAGACGATCAAAGATTATCTCATCACTAAAGATGAAGTAATTAATATATTCTTTATCGCTAAATGAATACCTTCTTGACTTGAATAAATCTAAGTTCATATTATGATCATCTTTCTTTTTCAGCTCTTCTTTTGCAACATTTCGGGCTTCGACAAGCATTTCCTCTGGAGCTAGCATATGATCAGTTTGCGTATTAATTAAATCTCTATTTCTCTCGAAAAAATACTCTAAACATGGATTCACTTCCTGCTTTAATTGATTATATAAACAACTAAGATATTCATTGTTATGGTCTGATTTAAAATGCATTTGGATTTCATCAGCACCTTCACTTTTATAAATAAATACTTCATTATTTACATAAACTAGCTTATTGTAATGTATGTCTACAATTTTATAGAGTTCCTTAGTTATGTTGTTTTTACCAAAGGCACTATCCTTTTCCTGCTGTTCTTTAAAAACCTGATTAATCATTTGATAGTTGGCGTCAAGAAATTGTTTATCAACAGTAATTTCTTCAACCAAACATACTGATCTCTTATTAGCATTCTCTAACACTGTATTGTAACCATCAGAAATTTTCCCATTAACAAGATTTATCATAACTTTATTTAAATATTTCTTTTTAATCTCAATTTGTTTTTGAGTCTTTAATGCTTCTTTACCTTTATCTGTAACCCTTAATTTATTTTCTGATATGCTAATAAAATTAAGAGCAACCATATCAACAATTGCTTCCTTGGTAATGTCATAAGTAACTCCCAGAATATCAGTTATTTCTAAAATATCATTTACTTGTATCTCTATTAGTTTTAGAATTGTTTCGAAAAATAAATTGAGATTTGATATGTTTCTAATTAAGCATTCTATACCTATTTCCATATAGGGGATAAGAATATTCTGTGTCTTGATGCAAGAAAACCCATCAACATCAACAGGTATTTGACTTTTTATTGAATCTATTAATTTATCCATAATACACCTCAAACTTCTTCTATTCTACAAAAATCATTTTTGTAGATGTAATCAATGATTTCGGGAAATCTATTTTGCGAAATCATTCGGTTATTTAAAAATTTGTGATCTCCAACAATAATAAGCAGCGATTGAGCTCTCGAGAAAGCGACATTTAATCTTGCTTCAGATCTCAAAAAACCTATCCTTGAAGGTTTATCACTGCTACGCACCGTTGAGTAAATAATTATTTCTTTCTGGCTTCCTTGAAAAGCATCAACAGTGTCAACTTCTATACTTAAATTCATGTATTGTTGCTGATTAATCATATTTGTTAATGCGTACTTTTGTGCACTGTATGCCGTAATAACGCCAACTTTAACTTTACGATTTATTTCACTATCTAAAAAAGATAGTTTTTCCTTAATAATTTTTATCTCTAAATCATTTCTATAAGTTAGTTGTGGTTCAACTCCTAGAGGTTTTTCCTTTTTCTCACTTAACGAGTGTGATGATGTACTTAACCACTCAATTGCAATTTTAGTATATTCCTCAATTTCCAACGATCGCTTTTCAAGTTCGATTCCATTCTGAATCTCATTATCGTAAAAAACGTGACTTATTAATGTCCCAATTGCAGGATGCATCCGATATTGTACCGTTAAACGATGTTTATTTTCTTCAGGAAATGCTTCGTATAACTTTTCAAAGATCCCTTTAGCGAGACTTCGCTGATCAATAGTGTCTTTGTTTTCTTTTATGATATTATTATCTAAAACTGGCGGGAGTTGTTTATGATCACCAACCATTATAATTTTCTCCGCCTTGTTAAATGAAACCGCTAATTCAGGGAACGTGGCTTTAGCCGCTTCATCAATGATTAAGTACTCAAAATCCGCATCACGGATTACCTTGTTTGATATAAATCCCGTACAAGTTCCAGCAATAATTGTTGTGCTTTTTATTATGTACAAATCAACTTCATCGCATTGCGGTAATTGGTCGATCCAATGTCGTTGAACTTCTAGTATATTTCTTAATTTTTCTTTTTTTTGTGTTTTAGTTTTTTCCCGAAAATTATTTATAATTTCTTGATCTATATTATTTTTATCGTCACCAATTATTATAGATTTTTCTAATTCACTATAATATTGACAAAATTCTTTATAATCTACACCTAACTCCTTACTTAACCCATATGATACGTGTAAGCATTTAGTTCTAACTGAATTAATCCACTTCTCTTTAAAAGAGCTTAGTCCATACTCTTCTTTTATTTCTGGATTTAGTTTTTCATCTCGACCAATTCGCAAAAGATTTGGTCGCTGGGGTGATTGTTCAATAAGATCATCAAGCACTTTATCTACAGCAGGATGAGACTGCGAAACTAATAATATTTTCTTTTCTGGAAGATCAGGATTTCTGGAGTTCTCATTCAATATTTGTAGTATAATTTCGATAACAACATTGGTTTTTCCGGTACCTGGAGGTCCCTGGATAATTGATAATGACTCAGAATTTAATGCCTTTTTTACAGCAGCCTGTTGCGACATATCTAACATCTTATTAAAGAGAGTATGCTCATTCTCCAAAACCCTTGTCTTTGGGGTTTCGATTCCCGAGATAATTCTTTTTAAATTAAACGGACATGAATAATCTTCTTTTTCAATTGTATCAAGTGCATCTAACTGACGTTGTACATTCGCTAAATCTTTCCTGTAATCAATACAAATAAAACCACTTCTTGGTAAACTATTCTTTTTTCTATCGATACGAATTTTTAAAAAAACATGCTCATCTAAATAATAATCATCTTCATAATAACCAATAAGAGATGGTTTCAGTCTTTTCTTACTCGCTGATGGTTTTTCACAGACAAATGTCTGTTCCTTATTTAGTACTAAATTTTCTAAAAATACTCCTTTTTTTAATATAAAGATTAGAAATTCATTTTTTTGTGAAAAACTGTCATACTGAAGTCTCACTATGTTTTTTTCAATGCTTGCTTTGGTTATATCTAATAATTTACGCCAAGCTCCAAATTTCTCTTTATACTCTGAATCGACATTATTCTTCGACAAATATTCGTCACAATATGCATCGATAATGTTCCTAATTTCATTACTGTCATTTTTATTTAACCGATTAACAAATCTGGGATCAATAACTTGAATTCTTGTTGATATTTCAGCAAACTTTTCTTTAAATCGTTCTCTTTCAATAGGCGCAACTTTTTTAAAGTTATGAACACGAAATATATTTAAATCTTCATCATAAAAACACTCCATCATAAAACACTGACCTAAAAAGCGATAAGATTCATTTTCACTTTTAAATGCATGTACATCCGAAAAATTTTGACTTATAGGTTCAGTATCCGAAATTTTAGAATTTTTTGCAATTAGATTCATTTTTTTTAATTTTACAAACTTATCGTGATCCATAGATACAATAGTTTCTAGATTAATGTTCAAAAACCTATTGAATACATTTTTTAGATCTATTTTCAATTCATAAATATCTTTATATCTTTCATTTGGTAATTCAGCAACTAGTTTTCTAATTACAGATTTTAATTCAATATCAACTCCTGATGTTCTATCTAATACATCCTTAAATTCATTTGCAATTGGAGGTTCTTTTCCAGTAAATAAATAGTAAATAACAGCGCCAATTGAGTATAAGTCACTTCTTTCTGTAGCATTTTCACTGTGAAGATGGACTTCTGGGGCCGAATATAAATTTGTACCCATTCTATATACAGTTGTATTGTTTACCATTTCCTTAATTTTGCAGATTCCAAAATCAATCACTTTCACGTTATTTTGGTCAGAAATCATAATATTGTTCGGGTTAATGTCTCTATGGATTATACCATTTGAGTGGGCAACCTCAATAGCTATCAATAATTGATTCAATATATTTATTTTTTCTTTTGAAGATTGAGAAGTTAAGTTAATTTTCGAGAGTGTCTCACCAAAAATATACTCAAGATATATGCATCCAACTATTTCTTTCGTAATTGAATCCTTCATATTACGATCTGAATGAATATGCACTATATTGTTGCAGTTATTTAATTTATATAATGCTCTTATTTCTCTTGTGAAAATTCCTTGATATAATGGTTGCTCTACTCCATAAATCGTTTTTCTTACATAATAATTTTCAGTATTCTCTTCAAGTAACAAATCCACTCTTGAGTTAGTATCTCCTCTGTCACTTAGCACCCTCACGTATTTTAATTCGTGATAATTAGCCATAAATTACTCCTTTAGTTTTGATATTAATTTATTATCAGCTCATCTCAACTTGTGTGGTCCTAAGAATTTATCTCCATTCAAATGAATCATATGATCTGGCATTTCTGAAATCCACACTTCTGTTTCCCATGCAAGAGTATCTGAAAATTTTTTAAACGTTTTA
The DNA here is from genome assembly GCA_002841435.1 of Firmicutes bacterium HGW-Firmicutes-3. Lineage (GTDB taxonomy): Bacteria > Bacillota > Clostridia > Lachnospirales > Vallitaleaceae > Petrocella. Next base: position 6,966 of record PGZS01000047.1, read on the forward strand.
AAATCAATAAATGCAGTTACAAAGATCTTCCCAGCTTTAACATCAGTAGTCATTTCATCAATTTCTTTGATTCGTTTTGGTTCCATAGGTCCCACTGACGTAACTGATTCAATGAAATAAAGCCACTCTTTTTCTGCTAAATATAAAACAATGTCTGGCATCTTATCATGAAGCGTTATTGTAAATCCAAGGGATTTCAGCTTTTCTGTATTTTTAACCAGATCCTTCTCTGTCGTATCACCTACATATAGACACTCAGATCCCGGCGCAAACCTGGGTGCGAATTCCTCTATTATTGCTTTTTGCAATTCATTGTGTTTGCCTGGTGAGAACTCAAAATCTCGACCGTTAATAGTTACTGATTGCATTATCATTCTTTTCTTTGAAGCATAAATATCAATGAGTGTACTATGGTGGTTTTTAAAACTTTTCATGTTTTCATTCCATAGTTCAGTTCCGAAACTCGCTAATAATTCAAGTGTTTCAGAAGTTATTCGGTATCTGTAATTCGGTGAATTCGTAGATTTGCCATTATCTTCAATTAATGCAGCGTTTCTAAAATGATGTAACGCCTGTTTTCTAATTGTTTCTCTGCTGTTTTCTGCATAAATTACTCCATATGCTTCTCGCAAATAAATAATAATATCATGTATTCGAATCCATTCATTTGATGAGTTTTTCCATGATTCATACTCATCCAATTTTAGCAATGCTAAAAGAACGTAACTGCAAAGATCACTCTGTTGTCTTGTTGGCATTCCAATCTCAGCTAGAATTTTTTTACTTTCTTCAATCTTTGCCATAAAACATCTCCATTATTTCATTGCATTTTTCTGTAGTCGTCAAATCCCCTGATAATAGGCAAAGCCCCAATTTTTCGATCAATTCTCGCTCTGGAACTGCTATATTATTAATTTCTGTTGAATTAACTTGAGTAGATCCGTTAAGTATTCGATAATATGAATCATATAACGATGAATTAAATAAAACATATAGACCTGCTAATAATTCTCTACTCATAGTCGATCCATCAATAGTCGTAATAAAATTTATTTTATTCTGTGTGCTGATATAATTGTACTCTGAAAAATCTTCGGCAATGTACATGGCGCACTGCAAACGTCGCTTCTCTTCCTTTGCAGTAAAGCGCTTAACGAAAAGATAATTTTGGTTTATTTGAATTAGACCCATTTTGTCAGTAGTAACATATTGTAATATCTTTTCGTTATTAGGAAAGACAATTCTACCACTTTTCATATTCTGTGAATAAAATAATGGAACTAACGAATCTCCAGGATGTTCAAAAAGATATTCTTTATTCCTAAAATCAACCGTTAAACCTGTTTTCATTTTTAATCCAATTTCGGGCAATGTTTGTGAGTATTTGTGGACCTTTTCTAAAACTTTTATCTCTGATTCCCTCGTGATTAGATACACATACATTTCCTTCTCAGAAACAACTAAAGAATATGGAACAATCAATTTTGTTAAATTCTTGAAATCATGATTATTATGTGAAGTAGTAATCAAAATAGAATCCATTTTAATAGAGCTGTCTTTTTTGAGTCTTATTATCATTGTTTCTTGCAAAACTTCTTCTTTATCAAATACTTTGTCCCGACTGATAAATAAGTGCATCTGTTTTATACAACAACTGTCTAGAAGAAATCTCCGGAATGATTTGAAGTATGCACCAGATGTCCAAGATCGTGGAATTATATAGACCATTTCGCCATTATTTTTAAGGTTAAGAATGCTCATCGATGCAAATAAAAAATAAAGATTTGGCGCACCATAACAAACCTCTTTCATCTGTAATGCTTCTTGAGCATCCTTAGAAACTTTTTGATACGGTGGATTTCCAATGATCAAATCGAATTCTCGACAAATATGATCACTACAACGGATTTTATTAAAGTTAGCATTCTGACTCGTTATATAGTTCGATATCACTATTTCATACTTAAAATTGATCGCAATTTGTTTAGATATTAGGCTTAAATTTTCTTCTAATATTTGCGCTGTTTCAGCATCATTCTCATAGCAAACCAAATTAATTTCTTCGACATTCGATTCATTCACAAGTCGTTCAATTAGAGCCGCAGATAGAATACCTATTCCTGCTCCAGGATCACAAATTGAAATCGATGCACGTAAAGGTATATCAAAAAGTGAGGCCATAAAAACAGCTGTTTCTTTTGATGTAAAGAACTGACCTATTTTTTTTCTTTCTGTCTTACTCTTTGTTGCTAAATAATCATCAGTTTTATTTATTATTTTGTCAAGCAATGAAGCTAATCTTCCTGCTGATGCTTTTTTATTCTCAGTTGAAGCTATACCTGTGTTTAAGTGGTTTTTACTACTAAATGTAGTTGATACATCCATTGAATGTCTCCTATTTTCATAAATAATTAAATTCAGTCTTCTGTTAAGCAACCATACATTAGCTAACATGATTAATTATATCATTTTTTCGTTGTTTAGTATAAATTTTTATCTGAAATCATGGATCCCCGCATTCACATAACTATATACTATCAAAGGTGCTTAAATAATAAAAATAGCCTAGTTAGCAAAAAAAACTATACATAGCTAGTGTTGATATCTTAATAATCTCTACAAGCATTATATTTATAGGGTTTCTAGCAATTCCTAGTTATGTATATTTGGGAATCCAAGCTAAAATGTTTCAGTCAAGTGAGTATTCCAATTGAATAATGCACCTATTTCGATGATTAGGTGTTTTCCGGAAGAACCATAAAGCCGAATAGTATAATGTCATGTCTGAAATATTCATATATTTACGTTTAAATAGTGTCAAAAACGCATATCACAACTATTCATGACTCTTAGTATATGGCACTTTTTTTGACGCCATTATATCGCTATGAATTAAATCAGTAAAGTGAAATAACAAGGAGAGTCGAAAACGGCCGTTTTTGACTCTCTTCTTGTTTGTTTAAAAACAATATTGAGTACAGATTAAAAATTCAACTTGAATTTTTTTAAATATATATTCGATCAATACTGGGTTAGGTTATTACTATGGCATATAAAATATAATTCTAATATTATTATCTGGATTGAATAATTCATCTTCTTCCGATTCTATTTCAACTTCTTTGCTCCATGCACCAAAGAAATCATCAACCATTCCCTCTCTCAAAGTAAAATACAAATTGACTGGGTATGATTGTTTTCTCTTGAAATAACCTAATCTGTAATAATCTTCATTATCAATAAATTCAAAATTATTTCCTTTGTATATAAAACCGTTTTCTAGAAAAGTAAAATCCAAGGTAAAATATTTATTTTTCATTTTATTTAAACAATATTCTAATTGTTCGCTTTGAAATTGAGCTATTTCAGCTAATGTTGTACATATTTCAATAAACAAATCCCAGCCATTCTCTTTGCTATCAAAATATGTTAATAAACCATTTGCCGGAAATTTATATGAGTATAATTCTCGCATTTCTTGTGCGCATGTAATAAATTTTTTTACTTTTTGCCCGAGATCACTATTTATTGATCCAATTGCACTACAAGCACTATTAATAATTTTTGTGTGAGTCATTGTCATAATTTTGCCATCATTCCATTGCTTTTCTGGTGTAGTGTAAACAACAGCTCTACATAAAGTTAATACTGAGTAATAAAATAAATATGGCTCAACAATTCTAAGATTTCTTTCATTAGCAAAATCCATTGAATTAATCAAAAGGGTCGCACTCATAATCATTTTAGTAGCTAAATAATGTCTTAAAACCCATTCACTGTTTAATTCATCATTCCATATATTTGTTATTCTTTTAAAACGCTCTTGAACTTTAAACATTTTTCGACTCATTTCTTCATCTTCTATTATGCTATCCAAAAACCTATATCTATAAAAATCTCCCAATATTCTCCTTACATATTCTTGAGTCATATTTATCCCCTTTAAATCGTATATGTTTAACACTGCCTGCATTATTTTCAGCAATAAATTGATAGTTTTTAGAATCCAGATCTTCGACTATTTGCTTCACGCTGCTCTTTCATAAACAGATAATCTGCCCGGCTCGTGACATTACCTGGTTTCTTGCGACATTCGTCCAGGAATACATGAACCTTCTTTTTATTTTCAGTCCCTTTGAAAATAGACTGCTTTTCTTGCGATAGCTTCCAGTCCTGGCAGCTCTACCTTTAAACATTCACGGCTTAAACCGTTATTTATCTGGAAATAGACTTCATTGTATTCATAATAAAGTTCCTCAATGGCGTATGGGCTTTCCTACAGGTATAGATCCTGCATGATATAAATCAGGGATTCCAGTGATCGGTACTCAACGACTTTCCTTACTTCAACCAGGTCCCGTTCTGAAGCAATGGTTTCTATCTCATTTACTCTTAGAATCTCGGCTCCATACTTTTTACAAAAGATGCCATACGGTGCTGTCAGGATGATATTTGCCTGACGCTGATCCGATAATCCACGCCATGCTTGGGACTGACATTAAGGATTGTGATTCTATTTGTCTTAAAAAAAGCATCGTATTTTTCAAAGATCTTTTGAGCAACCTCATCGTCCCGGATCCGAAACAGCGTTCTTGGCGTGATATAACCATCCTGTTTCAGCTAGGCGACCCCTGTGGCTCCATTTGTCGAAAAATCCGACTTGGCGGATAGAGAACATCATCTTTATGACTTTTAACATATTTCGAAATTTCCTCAATTAGCTCATCTGATTCATTTAAGATCCTCCGGATCTCATCCTATGAATCCTTATCACTATTGTTCTCTTGTCTCAGAAATGCACCATAGATACTACTTAGTAAATCCCCTAACTCAAAATATTTCTTAGACAGGGTATCATTGATAATGATCGGCTGTTCATCAATAAAATTTGACCACTGATAAATTCGTAAATCGATACCTGGAAAAATGTGTTCGATTTCTTCCCGGCGCTTCAAACGCTTGGCATTCTTCAAAAGGCTATCAAGATGTTGCTTATCTGCAATTGCAAAATGTCTGATACACTCGGATCCAGTTTTAAGACTATTCTGATTGATTGAATTTTTGATATAAAATACGTTCTTAATGGGCCTTCTTCACACTTCACAGGTGACTTCCTTATCATCCGGGAGCAGATCCACACTACGGCTTGTATCAATTTGCCATTCATTCTTTGCCTGGGTCACGATATCTTTTCGCATCCGGTAGATATTCAGTTCTTCTTCGGTAGCTTTTCTTTTTTCAATATCTGTTCATCAATGGTTGTATGTTTTTCCAGTATTATTTTAAGTAAAGGATAGTCGTTTATCACATCGCTGAACTATAACAAATTCCGTTCTTTTTTTATAATCAGCTTTTTTAAATGAACCTCCCCTTTGTGGTATTGTTTTCATTGTAAGATTAATGCACTGTTTTGTCAAATTATGAAATATATTCTGCAACTAATGCTCCTTTCCTTCAACAAACTATTTTGGCTTTTCATAATAGACATAAACGTCTTTATTCTTAATTCGACAAAGATACCGGGTTCCCTGTCCGCCGACCTTTAAAGACGATCTATGCCGGATATCAAAGATAAAGTCAATGTCAAACTCTCGACCATCTTCCCACAATATCTTCATCGGAATGATCTTTCCATCTTTTTCAAATTTTGCAATCACCGGCACAAATTTCTTCACTGCCATAAAAAACTCCTTTTAAAAATATGAAATGGGATAGATGACATGATCTTTTTTAGCATCCAGGCACCCCATCGGATCATCAATCGTTACAGCTCGTCGCACTGCCAGATTACCAAAGCGTTTTTTCAAGCCATCCACGGTATCATCCAGTCTTGCCTGTCGTACCCGTAATTCCTCATTGCCAAATAAATCCAGTTGAATGGGTGTTGAATCCGGCACCAGATCGGTAACCCTCACGCCCATGGAGCGGATATCCGAGCTGAAATCATAGTTTCTAACAAACAGATCTATGGCTGCTCTGGCAATTTCATTGGTCAGATCCGATGGCTTATGGAGCTTCATTTGCCTGGTGAAGCTATGCAGCTCTTTATTTCGAACATGAATGGCCACAGTCTGACAATAACAGCCGGTTTCCCTTAAACGCATGGCCACGCTTTCGGTCAGCATATAAATAATGATCTTGACGTCCTTCAGATTAGTTAAGTCCCTGGGTGTCGTAATACTGTTGCCAATGCTTTTAATCAGCCGTTCATTGCCATTGTATTGCTCATCAAAGCTTTTAACCGGGCTATCATCCAGACCATTGGCAAACCGCCATAAAACCACCCCCATTTTCCCAAACACTTGAACCAGGAAATCCAAATTGCTCTCTGCTAATTGGCCAATGGTGTAAATCCCATATTTCAAGAGTTTATTCTTTGTGGATCGACCAACATAGAGTAAATCTTCTGCTGGCTTCTCCCAGACGATTCTCTTATAATTATCTCGATTAATTACTGTGATCGCATTGGGTTTTTTATAGTCAGAACCAAACTTGGCAAAAATCTTATTCCAGGACACTCCGATTGATACCGTCACTCCCAGCTCGGCTTGAATTTCTCGACTGATTTTTTTTGCAATTTCCTCCCCGCTGCCGTGAATCTTAACACTGTTTGTAACTGAGATCCAACTTTCATCCAAACCATAAGGCTCCACCTGATCCGAGTAACGGTTGTAAATCTGCCTGGATAACTTTGAATATCTGAGATACCGTTCATAATTCGGCGGTACAATGATAAGCCCTGGACATTTTCCCATTGCCTGCCACAAAGCTTCTCCTGTCTTAACACCGGCTTTTTTGGCTTTCTCATTTTTGGCTAGGATAATCCCGTGACGCTTTTCCGGATTACCACCAACTGCCACCGGTTTATCTCTAATTTCTGGATTAAATAAACACTCCACTGCTGCATAGAACGAATTCATGTCGCTATGTAAAATAACACGATCCAACTTTTGCCACCCCCATTAAAATGCAACCTCAAAATAGAACGCTTGTTCTTTTTATGATATACCCCTTTATGCTCTTTCGTCAAGATGTTTTTCGTGAATTATTTCTGACAACCAGATTTCGTATGAGATCCATCTATCCCGAGGAAATATGTTACCATATCAACAAAATAGCCCGATAGAATAGGGCAAGAGGATAAATTTTACTTTGATATTGTCATTGAAATTATAATGTTACTCACTTCAAACTCTAATCATCACGTTTTAAAAATAAAAGCTGGTATCGACTAAAGCCATTGTTAATTTCAGTTATAATAAATGATTAATGTTGATTTTTTTGCAGATTGACACGCGTATACTTCCTTAATATAATTCTATCATAATAAGAAGGCAGGTAATATTGAGTGAAAAAAATAGTAATCGGGTGTAGCGTGATTCGCAAAGAAATCGAAAAGTATTATGAAAACTCAGCAGATTTTGAGTTTGATTGGTTAGAAGATCATCTTCATAACATCCCTGAAACACTTCATAAAAAAGTCCAGTCTGCCATTGATGAACATCGTGACGCTGATATAATTTATCTTTTATACGGCCATTGCGGACAAGCATTATGCGATATTCAAGCACGACAATGTCCCATTGTTATTCCTAAAGTTGAGGACTGTATTGAAGTTTTACTTTATCATAATCCAGAAGTTAACGAAATGCGACGCACCTCCTATTTTATTTCGCAGGGCTGGCTATGGGGTAATGAAAACCTTGGCTATGAATATGACCGAATAAAAGAAAAGCACGGAGAAAAACGTGCTTTACGTGTAGTAAAATCCATGTACAAAAACTATCGTTATCTAATGTATGTCAATACTGGAATTGAAGAAAGTCGTGTTCGCAATGATTGTTCTAACGTTGCTGAACGTTTAGGTTTACAACTACGAGAAACTCATGGTGATATCCATCTGCTCTTAAATATGTTAGACGGTGTAATTGATGATAGTTATCTAATTATTCCTCCGGAATGTTGCATTAAAGAAGATATGTTTAGAAAATAAATCAGTATTGTTATAAAAATGACCATTTAAAGTTTCGTGTATTTACTAGAATTGATATAGAATAGAGAATTTAATTAAGGGGCAAGGCCATTAAAATGACTCTTTGCCCCTTATCTGTATTATAATCGGAATTGAATGCATGTCAATAAAAAGCAAGACTCGATCTAACTCCGGAATGCACTGATGTGATTTTCAGTGATTAATCCAGCCGCTCAGCAAACTATATTCCAGCTGGGAGAGAATCTGGCCCCAATCTTTTCTTCGTCCGGTCCACTTTTGGGTGATATCCATGGTGGCCAGATACAGCATTTTAAAGAAACCATCTCGGATTAAAATATTGTTTTTCTTTTCGTCACTTTCCTGAGCTGCCGGGTGAATCCCTCAATGGAATCGGTCGTATATATAATGATGTTACATATTAGCCACAACCACTTCTGGGAAATACCATTACGTCGCAAGCGGCAAAGATCAAGAGATCTAATTTCAGCAGTGCTGCTCTACAATCGCTTCGTAGTCTCTCTTTCCGAGCAAGCGCCATTCTCTCAATCGATCCTTTACCCCTTCATTCTTTTCATTGCACTACTTCCATTTTTGAAAATACACAAAACTTGAGACGCTTCAATTTTTTAAACACTTCCAAATAATTCAACTCGCGATTATTCGTTTTAAATATGCCGCAATAATATCGCCAAAATGGTTCATTTCTCTGGTATAGATAAAATCCTTACCAAAAATTAATTTTTCGGCTTTTAGGTCTTTTTCATCACCCGTAAAAATACCCAACACCATTATCCCTCTTTGCCGGGCAATTCTGACTTCTTTGGCTGTATCATCGATACCGATCCCTCCAGAATAAGAAACTTTCTTTACCACTATTCCTGGTCGGCAAATGAATATCATTTGGTTTTCCATCACTTAAAACAATTAAAATTTTATTCTCCTCGGCGCGTGTATAAAGGGTATCGCAAACACTTTTTAACGCGAGACCATCTCGATTGCATCCCTCACAGTTATATTCAAAAATATTTTCAGTCTGTTTTAAATCATCATCATAATCGCGATACCGTTTAAGGATCGTATAATCAAAAAAACTGTAAAATCCATTGACGCGACAAGGAATTCCAGCGCCAACAATTGCCCGTACAATAATATACGCCTGGATTGCTACTGTTGCTTGTTTGAAAAACTGAGAATGACTACTATCAATCATCAAATCAACAACATACTTCCCATTATCATTGCTTTCCATTTTTTTAAATAGTCTTGTTGCCGGAACACGGCCCAACCGCCACAGCTTTTGGGCATTAATTGTCCCTGAATCACTGGAAGCAGCGTATGTTGATTGTTCTGCTCTTAACGTTTGTATCAATGACTTTTTTAATCGATTTATTGTTGCTTCATAAATCTGCTGTTTCTTTTCGTAAGCAGACCGGTTCTGTTCCAAACGTTTTTGGGCCCGTTTTAACTGCATTTGGTTATTATTCTTACTCCGTATTACTCCTTCTGTGAAATGAAGCTGGCAATCTCGATGGACCCCTTTGCATAATCGACTCTCGATTCTTCTGACGACCACTCCTTTTAGATATGATTCGCCACAATTTAATTCAGCTTGACGATTCAGAGCCTCAACAAATTCATTATCCTCGCTTCTGTATTCTGTCTGTCGTTCTCCGCTCATTGTCTTTTCAAGTTCTGCTACTTTACTGGATTTCTTATTTAACAACTCTGAATTTAAAACACTTTCAGATAAATTTTTTGTTTTAACCAGCGGTCGGGGATGATTCTCTAGAATGCTTTGCATATCAAATTGAACATAGTCATTTATCCTAAAAAATCTGATATATACTTCGTCTATTTCTTCGATTAAATTTTGAAGTTCGTTTGTTTTGGCTATACTGATTAGTTCCAATGCTAATTCACGCATGATCGGTCTTACGCTTACACTGATGCCCGCAAGAACTGAAGACATTGAAAACTCGATTTCATCGGATAAACAATCAGAAACCGGTGACTTTAGTTTATCAATAATCTCTAAACAGGCTTTTTTTTGTATATCGGGAATTCCTGGTCTCTCCACTGTTAACAAATTAATCGCCATCGCATCAATTGCTGGCAAAAGAATTGCCTGCAGCTTTTCTCTGGAAAACCCTGAACAA
>PGZS01000048.1 GCA_002841435.1 Firmicutes bacterium HGW-Firmicutes-3
ATAAATGCGGATAGTGGGAGTCGAACCCACACACTGTCACCAGCGTCAGATTTTGAGTCTGATGCGTCTGCCTATTCCGCCATATCCGCAGTTGAATATCATGTGTGCTGATGACGTTTTTATATAATATCATATAAAATAGTAAAAGGCAATATATATTTTTTAATTGATTTGTAACATTAGTAATAGGAATGTATCGTTATTATTAGTGCTCCTAGAGATATTTTATGCTATAATTATAATCGATATTGTAAAGAAGAAGGCAAGATTGTATATACAAAGAAGAAGGTGATCAAGTGTCTGACAAATCAGAACAGAAGTTAATAAACAATGCAGTAAATGGTGACTCCAAGGCATTTGAGAAGCTTATCCTTCCTTATGAGAAGAAAGTTTATAACATTGCCATGCAGATGTTTAAGAATGAACAAGATGCCTATGATGCCTCACAAGAGGTGCTGATAAAGGTATACAATAACCTTGATAAATTCAAATTTGAATCAGCCTTTAGTACTTGGCTCCATAGACTGGCTATGAATACCTGTATTGATGAGTATAGGAAACGAAAACGTCATTTGGAACATACCACCACGATGGAAGTTAGGGTTGGATTGGAAGATGAAAGCATTACAAGGCAGTTTATCGACCACAACCTAACACCGGAGCAGGAAGTTTTGAAGAATGAAACCGTCTTGGAAGTACATGATGCAATGAATCAGCTTAAAGAAGATCAAAAGATCTTAATCATATACAGAGATATATACGGTTATAGTTATGATGAAATAGCAAAGATTTTGGAATGTAATCTGGGTACGACCAAATCAAGAATATCAAGAGCAAGACAAGCACTTAAAGATATAATTATTAAAAAGCGGGAACAAACTGCCAGTTAAAGCGTCTAAAATAATGAAAGGAGGCGAGATGATGGAGTGTATAAAAGCCCGAGAATGGATACACCTACACATGGACAGAAGTTTGGATCATAGTAATGAAGCACTATTGATGGCACATATAGAAGATTGTGATATTTGTCGAAGAGACTATGAAATCCTCATGTCAATCCATCAAGTACTTCAATCAACAGATGAAGTTGATTTGCCTTCTGATTTTCATGAAACATTGATGAAAAGTATCAAGAAACGTCCTAAGAAGAGACAAAATATCCTGTTCTTAAAGCAACTTAATATTGCAGCTGTTATAGTCTTTGTACTGGTATTTGGTTTGATTGGTATTAATAATCTTAATCAGAACAAAAGTTTCAACAATGATGAAGTCTCAGAGGAAATGCTATCTATGTCCGCCATTACTGAAGAAAATAGTGAGATGAATGTCGCTATGGATGCAACTGAATTTGAAGATGCATCTTTGTCAAGAGCATCAAATGAAAACGAGCGCAGTCAAAAAGCCACAAGTGACAGCTTGCTACTAGAGGTTGATCATCAATACGGAAATGATTTACTTGGCGTCCGATATGATGAGGGTTGGATCATCGTTATGGTTGGTGGCATTCTTATCATAGGGTTACTCATTGGGTATATCAAATTGAAATTATAAAAAAGAATTTAAAAGATGTTTTCGATGAGAAGACATCTTTTTTGTTGTTCGAATTAAAGTGTTTAATTACTTTTATGATGAATACCTCACTTTGTAGTGGTGAATAGGAAAGATGTTTGTTATAATACTAAGGGACTCATGGTAACTTGACAGCGTTGTTCTTATAGAAATCGGGGGAGAGTATGAAAAAACTTTTACTGGTGGATGGAAATAGTATAATGAATCGAGCCTTTTATGGCATACCTTTACTAAGTAATAGTGAAGGTGAGTATACCAATGCTGTATATGGTTTTATTAATATTGTTGCAAAAATGTTAGAAGATGAAAAAGCCACTCATGTGGTCATAGCTTTTGATCTAAAAGGACCTACTTTTAGAAATGAGATTTTTCCGGATTATAAAGGCACGCGAAAGAGCATGCCTGAAGAACTGCGTCCTCAAATGAAGCTTGTAAAAGAAGTTCTAAAATCCATGAACATATCCATAAGTGAAATCCAAGGCTATGAAGCAGATGATGTCCTAGGAACCTTAGCACGAGCAGGAGAACTAGGTAGCTTTGAAGTGGCCATATTATCTGGCGACAAAGATATGCTGCAACTAGCTACAGAACACACTAAGGTTATTATTCCAAGAACGAAGAGCGGTACAACCACGTATGAGCACTATTATGATAGGGATGTTATGGATATGTATGGTGTAACGCCTACAGAGTTCATTGATGTAAAGGGACTTATGGGCGATGCCTCTGACAATATTCCGGGAATTCCGGGCGTGGGTGAGAAAACAGCATTAAAGCTGATTTCAAAATATCATACGATAGAAGCAGCATATGAAGACCGAGATAGTTTTGCAAAAGGCTTAAAAGGAAAAATGACAGATTATATTGATCAGGCCCTACTGAGTCGTAAGCTAGCTACGATCATTACGGATGTTGCGCTTGATCCTGGTCTTAATAATAGTGAGATTGGTGAGATTTACACAAAAGAGGCTTTTGATTATTTTGTTAGATTGAATCTAAATTCCTTATTAGGCAAGTTTACGGATATTAAAGTGGAAAAAGAACCGGATATGAAGTTAGAAAAAATTAGCGATCCAGCCAATCTAGAACGTCTCTTAATGGAAGCCAAAGAATGTTACTATCATCTTTTCTTTGACGATAGTCTGACCGGTCTTGTTTTTAATAATAATCATACGACTTATTATTATACCGATGATCGGCTTATAGACAAAGCTCATATTTATAAGGCCATTAACGACCTGATTATGAATGAAAATATAAAAAAGATTACTCATGACTTTAAGTTTCAACTGCATCAGATTGATGCGCCTATGAGCTTATATGCAAAATCCATAAGTGATGTATCACTTATGATGTACTTAATCAACCCTGTATCAAGTCATTACGAAATCGATAAAATCGCAGCAGAGTATGGTGGCATTTCGTATATGGCAGATGACGGATTTCTGGGTAAAGGAAAATCAATTAAGTCTATAAAAGACATCGATGAAAATGATTTAATAGATCGAAGTGTATTAGCAATTAGAGCAATTAAGCAAGCCTATCCCAATATTGTTAAAGAAATAGATGAGAAAAATTTGATGGGATTATACAATACAATTGAACTGCCATTGTTATATGTCTTGTACCGCATGGAAAAGCGGGGCATAAAAGTGGATGGTGAACAATTGAAGGCTTTTGCTGAAAGACTTAGAATCAGTATTGAAATTCTTGAAAAAGAAATATTTGAGATGGCCGGAGAGTCCTTTAATATTTCATCACCTAAGCAACTGGGTGTTATTCTTTTTGAAAAATTAGCTTTACCTTTTGGTAAAAAAACCAAAACAGGGTATGCAACGTCTGTGGATGTTCTTGAAAAAATCAAGCCTTATCATCCAATTGTTGACTCAGTCATGTCCTATAGACAACTGACAAAGCTAAAATCGACTTATGCAGATGGCTTATTTGAATATATACAAGAAGATGGTCGTATACATTCGACTTTTAATCAAAAAGTTGCTTCCACCGGTCGAATTAGCAGTCAAGATCCCAACTTGCAGAATATACCTATACGATTAGAATTGGGACGGGAAATAAGAAAAGTATTTGTACCACAAGACGGCTATATTTTTATTGATGCAGACTACTCGCAAATAGAGTTAAGGTTATTGGCACATCTTTCAGAAGACGAATCATTTATTAAAGCGTTTAGAGAAGAGTTAGATATTCATAGAATGACGGCTTCTCAAGTGTTTCATATACCATTTGATGAAGTAACAGATCTACAAAGACGTAATGCGAAAGCTGTTAACTTTGGAATTGTCTACGGTATCAGTGCCTTTGGATTAAGTCAAGATTTGAATATCGGTGTAAAAGAGGCGGGTATCTATATCAATCAGTATTTTGAAAAATATCCTAAAGTAAAAAGCTTCTTGGACGATTGTATCAACCAAGCAAGAACAGATGGATTTGTAACGACGATGTACAACCGTATCCGCCCTGTACCGGAACTTGCCTCAAGTAATTTTGTCCAAAGATCTTTTGGAGAGAGAATTGCAATGAACACACCCATACAAGGGAGTGCGGCTGATGTGATCAAGATTGCAATGATTAATGTAGAAAAGAGACTGGTTAAGGAAAAAAGTAAAGCAAGGTTGATTTTACAGGTTCATGATGAACTTTTAATTGAAGCGCCGGTTGAAGATCAAGAATATATTCAATCTCTTCTGGTTGAAGAAATGGAACAGGCGGTATTAATCAGTATACCCTTAACCGTAGATGCCCATATAGGAAAAAACTGGTATGAAGCAAAATAGTCATGTTGTTGGTATCATTGGTGGCGCAGGAACAGGGAAGACCTATATGAGCAAGTACCTGGTTGAAAAATTGGATGCTATGTTCATTGAAGGGGATCAAATTGCCCACGAATTATTAAAGGATAAAGCAATAATCAAAAAAATTCGTGATTATTTTGGTGACAGCGTTGTAGAAAATGGAGAAATCGTCCGTTCAAAATTAGGAAAAATCGTTTTTTCTGATAAACAATCCTTATTGTCCCTTAATGAGATCATGCATGGCACCATGTTTAGAATAATTGAAGAAAAAATCAAAACAACAGATAAGAAATTTATTATTCTTGAAGCTGCTGTGATGATTGAAGCCGGTTTTTCTATGCTTGTTCATACGATGGTCTGTTTAAAAGCCCAAAGAGATATAAGGCTAGAACGACTTATAGCGTCTAGGTCCATAGATTTTAATAAAGCAGAAAGCATTCTAAAGTCACAAAGAGATGATTATGCAGATTATGCAGATTATATCTTTGATACATCTGATGGTTTAGATAGCATAAAAAGCAATGTAGAAGAAATGATAAATGAGATTAGGGAGGCAGATTATGAAAAAAATAATTAGACTATTATGGGTTTTTGGACTTGTAATGGCTTTGACCGGTTGCTCAGGAAACGAGGATCAGCCAAATACAGAAGTTGGAGAAACAACAAATGACACAGATGTGACGGCAACAGATGCTGATGAGACAACAGATGCAGAGAACATCAAGACCGTTGAACCAACTTTTGGAGGTACACTTAGAATTGCAAGTTATGCACCGAAGACGTTGGACCCTATAAGTAATGATCAGCAAAGTGTACTTCAGGTTCTGGGACTGATTTATGAGCCTCTGTTTGTCTTAGATGAAACATTGATGCCGGTACCTGTACTTGTGGCTTCTCATAGTTTTGAAAATGAAGGTTCAACACTAACCATTAAGCTTAAAGACAATGTGCTGTTTCATAATGGTGTAAAACTAACATCATCTGATGTTGCCTATACCATCAATAGAATTAAGGATCTTGGGTATTCAAGTTATAAAAATCAAGTTAGACCGATAAAAAATACCACTGTTGTGGATGAGCTTACATTAAAGATATACTATAATCAAGGTTATGCTTTTGCGTTAAGCGACTTGACCTTTCCCATCATTTCAAGACAATATGTAACTTCATCCGGCTATGATGACATGTTTCCTATAGGTACCGGGCCATATCGTTTTGTAAATTATCAACAAATGCAGAATTTTGATTTGACTGCCAATCTAGATTGGCACAGTGAAGGGCTTTATATAGAAAATATTAAAGGTGTCATCATGAATGACAGTCAGGCTATGGAAACCTTGTTTGATCAAAAACTTATTGATATTATGAATCCAAGTAAGTTCAACTGGTTAAAATATTCTGACAATGAGGAACAGCGTATTACAAGCTATACTTCTAGTTATTATGATTTCATTGGTTTCAATTTCGATCGTCCTTTGTTTTTGGATAAGGAAACAAGGCAAGCTTTTGCATATGCGGTCAACCGCGAATTTATTTTGTATGATCGCTTTATTAATCACGGAAAACTTGTAAATGCACCCATTATACCGGGTAGCTGGTACGCAACAGAAAGAGAACCTCATTACAATTATGATTTGGAAGTGGCAAAACGCCTCGTTGATACTAAGTATATTGACTTTGACGGAGACGGATTTTTTGACTATGCCGATGAAGCAAAACAGACTTCTATAGAACTAACCATGCTCGTCAATAAGGAGAACAGTCTACGTGTTCATACAGCAGAAATTATTAAAAAAGACTTTGAAGCATTAGGTTTTAAGATTCTTCTGGATATTGTTGAGCCAAATATATATTATGAAAAAATAAATATGGGTGATTTTGACTTACTATATGGTGGATGGAAAATGTCTCAAGTTCCGGATTATGGTTCATTATTTGCATCTTATGGATTACAGAATCATATCCGCTATAAATCAGAAACCATGGACCAGTTAATTAACGGCATCGTAGGTGCCTACACGATGGACCAATTGAAAGTATCTGTTAATAATTTTGAGGCGCATATGATTGAAGAAGTGCCTTATATATCTTTGTATTTCTTAGATGGTGCGGTTATGAGTGGGAAAAATGTATATGGTACGATTCATCCCAACACAGAATGGATGTTTCACGGTATTGAAAACTTGTACTTAGATTTTTAACATATCTATTCTTATTGCAGAAATGAATCTATTATGGATATTGAGGTGTTTTCATGACTAAAAACAATAATAAGCTAAATGACAATTATGTTTTCGGATTAGATATTGGGACCAGATCTGTCGTAGGTGTCGTCGGTTACAGATCCGGGTTTAATTTCAAAGTGATGGCCTATGCTATGGTCGAACATGACACAAGGGCTATGATTGACGGTCAAATCCATGATATAGGTAAAGCAACTGAAACCATTCTACAAGTTAAAAAAAACCTTGAGAAACAATTAGGTGTTACTTTACACAAAGCTTGTATAGCTGCTGCCGGACGTGTGCTAAAAACCGCATTGATTCATGTGAATCAGGAAATGGATCCGACAATCATCATCGATGATCATCATATTAACACTCTTGAATTATTGGGTATGGAAAAAGCCCATCAACAAGTCAATACAAACCTTGATGAGGAAGAGATGGGTTATCATTGTGTAGGTTACACTGTGTCCAAGTATTATTTAAACGATTATGAAATCACGTCACTTAAGGACCATAAAAGTAAAAAAATTAGTGCAGACGTCTTAGCTACTTTTTTACCCCAAGAGGTTGTGGAGAGCTTATACAGTGTTGTGAAAAATGCGGATATGGAAGTCTATAGTCTTACACTTGAGCCTATTGCAGCTATTCACGTGGCGATTCCGGAAGAATACAGATTGCTAAATATTGCACTGGTAGATATAGGCGCAGGTACATCGGATATAGCCATTACAAAAGATGGTGGTATTATTGCTTATGGTATGATTCCTATGGCAGGAGATGAAATGACTGAAGCTATTGTTCATCACTATCTGGTAGACTTTAATACGGCAGAAAAAATCAAAATAAAAGCATCTACAAAAGCAAAGACCGTATCTTTTAAAGATGTCATTGGTATGAAGCATACGGTTGACACAAATGAAATTAATCAAGTACTTGAGGATGTCTCTAAACAGCTTGCTGTAAAGATAGCAGAGCGAATCATTGAGCTCAACAACGGAAAATCTACAAATGCGGTATTTGTAGTAGGTGGTGGTGGACAAGTTAAGGACTTCACAAAAGTTTTAAGCCAGTCTATGGGACTCAGTCCTGAACGTGTTGCTATAAGAGGTAAAGAAGTACTAGATAGTGTGGATTTTGGTGAATCCAAAATAAAAAAAGGTCCTGAACTGATTACACCAATCGGTATATGTCTAACAGGTCTTGAGAATAATAAACATGATTTTATTCAAGTATTCTTAAATGATGAACCGATAAAAATCTATGACAATAATCGCTTAACAATCATGGATGTGGTTGCCTACAAAGGCATAGAACCTAAAAAATTCATAGCAAAAAAAGGTCGGACTCTTGAATTTGAGGTGAACCAAAACCAAAGAAGAATTCCCGGAGAACCGGGTATTCCGGCTAAAATATTACTTAACAATGAAGAAGTGAGTCTAACCTCAAAAATAAAAATGCATGACTATATAACAGTTATTGAGGCTAAAATAGGAAAAGATGCAACGCTATCAACATACCAATTGGTTAAGGCTTTAGATTTAAAGGTTTATTTTGAAGAAAAGGTCTATCCATTAGTACCTGAAATCTATGTGAATGAAACATGGATGACCATGAATCATGATATAAAAAACAATGATGTCATAAAGTTGAAACTGCCATCACTGGTTAGTTTCTTGAGAAAACATGATTTAGATGATTTTCAATATGATTATTTCATAAATGGTCAACCTTCAGATGAACGAAGTGGTTTAGCAGATCTTGATCTTATAACAAAGAGAGAGAAAATATCCCCAAATAATAAAGGGAATGGATCAAAAGAGTTTGAAATTTCGGGGAAGCATATTTATGTATCTGTAAATGAAACGCCTATAAAGCTTGAAGGTAAGTCTACCTATATTTTTGTAGATATTTTTGAAGTTTATCCTTTTGATTTATCTAAACCCCAAGGTAATGTGGTATGTAAAATCAACAATGCCCCAGCTTCGTATATGGGTGAAATACATGATGGTGATCATTTGGAGGTTTATTGGGAATAAATATTATAAAGTTAAGGTGGTAATTCAATCATGGACCGTATTTTACAGTATGAACATAAAATATTAAAACGTCATACACTCGTAATTATGATTCTATTATTCTATGCTTTTTACGCTTATTTTGATCAAAGAGAACTCGTAACCCCAATTTTTAGTATTGTAATTTTTGTCATAATAACAGCAAGTCGTTTTGTTTTGATGAAAATAAACTACGGCTTTCAACTTGTCATCTATAAAGTGGCAAATATAGTCTATATGACATTTTATGCATATTATATATATGACGACCGACTCTTGGTACAAGGACTTAGTATACTTCTTTTTTTTATTAATTTCATTGAATTCATTATTATTTTGGAGCCAGAAGCCCCCAGTGAAAAAATCAGTCTTCTATGGATGGGTCTACTACCTCTCATGATAAGCAGTATAATAAACTTGATGCGTTCAATCTTAAATATTGAAATCATCATTTACATGGGTGTTTTATGGGCAATGCTATATCATACCTTAAATTTCGTTACCTACTATATATATGAGCAAAAGAAAATTTATTTGAACTTAAATTCCGAAATACAGAAGAACAAAATTGAAAATGAGTCATT
Source organism: Firmicutes bacterium HGW-Firmicutes-3 (assembly GCA_002841435.1). Taxonomy (GTDB): domain Bacteria; phylum Bacillota; class Clostridia; order Lachnospirales; family Vallitaleaceae; genus Petrocella. The sequence goes on from PGZS01000048.1 coordinate 9,249, forward strand.
GGAGATTGAAAAAATTAACTATAAAAAGTTGCATCATGTGTTATTGTCGCAAAAACAGGAAATTGAGAAAAAAAATATTGAGTTAAACCGTGTTAGTTCGGAAATGTACACACAGTCTGAACTCTTAAGGTACATTAGCTCTGTGCTGGATATTGACGAATTAATTGGTTTGGTGGCGGATTCGATTATAGGCGCAATAGGTGTTGACACCTGTATGCTTTATGTATTTGATGAAGGCACTAATGAAAAGTTTTATAAGGTGAATACAGTTATTGAGTATGATTTTTTGGAGTCCTTTAAGTCAGATGTTGAATCAGGTGTTTATAATCGCTTCTATAATATGGGAAAGCCTTATATGGATTCTAATGTAGATATGCAGGAATATCCTTTTATCCAACATAGGGAAGTGGGATCAATCATTATTGTACCATTGGTCAAGTCAGACAATGTATATGGCTTATTGATTGCCGAGCATCACACAAAAGATATGTTTGATCACAACAGTATGAATTTTTTCAAGAGCATTATAAGTCAGATTAACATAGCCATCAACAATGCCAATTTGTACAGCAAAATGGAAGAAATTGCAATGCGAGACGGTCTAACCGGGTTGTATAACAGAGGACATATTCAGAGCATTATAATAGAGGCCATTGATCATCTTGAAAATGATGAGGTTCTTTCATTAGCTTTGTTGGATATTGACTGGTTTAAAAAGGTAAATGATACTTATGGACATTTGTTTGGTGATGAGGTTATTAAGGCAGTCTCAAGCATCATTCAACGTATAGCACATGAGCATAATGGCCATGCCGGCCGGTATGGTGGAGAAGAATTTCTAGTGGTACTACCAAAAAAGAAGCTTCATGACGCAGAAGTTATAATAGCCGATCTGCATGAAGAGATTAAGGCATTAGAGATTATATATAAAGAAACAACAAAAGTTAAGATTAATGTATCCATAGGATTGTCTGCATTGCCTACAGTTGCGAAAAATGTGGAGAGTCTGCTTCATCGTGCGGATAATGCCATGTACTATTCCAAGAATCACGGTCGAGGTAAATTGATTATAGATCATGACAGTTTATTAGATACATTATAAGGTATGCATCAGCTAGGTAGAGACTTTGTGAAAGATATTGTTTTATATCTTTCATATAGCTTTTTTTAAAGGCCTATGATAGTATAGAGTCAGTTCATTTTTCTGGAGGGTTAAGCGTATAGATGTTCCGTCAGAATATGAGTTTTGAAAGTCGAGGAAGTTAAATGAGAATATGTAGTCTTGCAAGTGGTAGTAGTGGTAATTGCATTTATATAAGCAGTAAAAGTACCCATATATTAATTGATGCCGGACTGAGTGGTAAGAAAGTAAGAGAAGGTCTTAGTTTTTTGGGCGTAACAATGGAACAAATTCAAGCCATTCTGATTACTCATGAACATTCCGACCATATAAAAGGTCTTGGCGTACTTTCTAGAAAATATCATATTCCTATTCATACAAAATCAAATACCTTTGAAGCCATTATGAACAAGTCTTCTTTGGGTGTTTTAAACCCGATGTTGTTCAGCCCTGTCGTTGAGGATGAGCCTTTTTTTATTGGTGACATTCAGATAACAGCTTTTAAATCCTTTCATGATGCCGTTGATCCTATCGGATATACTTTTATTTCGGAAGGAAAAAAAATTAGTGTAGCCACTGATTTAGGTACTTATAACGACTACATTAAGAACCATCTCGCTGATTCGAATCTGCTTTTTATAGAGGCTAACCATGATATTCGTATGCTTGAGGTGGGACCTTATCCTTTTTTTCTAAAGCAACGAATTTTAAGTGATTTAGGACATTTATCCAATGAGCGTTCGGCTCAATTGATTTGTGAGTTATATCATCAAGGTATGAGCCATGTGGTGCTTGGACATCTTAGTGAAGAAAACAATATGCCGGATGTAGCCTATGCTTCCATTGAATATGAGATTAAAAACACCCTTAAGCACTTAAGTGAAAACATAAAAATAGTCGTTGCAAATAGGTGTTCTAATTCTGAACTTATATGCTTATGATTAAATAAATTAATAACCAATATTAGGAGGATTAACATGAAAAAAGGCATTATTACAGTAATAGGTAAGGATACAGTAGGCATTATCGCCAAAACTTGTACCTATCTCGCAGACCACAACATTAATATTTTGGATATCTCACAAACCATCGTAGAGGATTATTTTAATATGATGATGATTGTTGATTTAACAAGCAATCTGGAATCCATAGAGGCACACGTAGACAACTTAGCAAAATTAGGAGAATCCATCGGCGTTATTATCAAATTGCAACTAGAAGACATTTTTAATGAAATGCATAGAATATAGGTGGATATATGATTAATTTTTTTGAAGTGTATGAAACAAAAGATATGATTGAATCCGAAAATTTGGATGTAAGAACCATTACAATGGGCATTAATCTAATGGATTGTGCCGATGAAGATGTAAATGCTTTTAATGAAAAAATATATAATAAGATTACGACCTATGCAAAAGACCTGGTAAAAGTAGGTGAAAGTATTTCAAAAGAGTATGGGGTACCGATTGTCAATAAAAGGATATCGGTTACACCTATTGCACTGGCAGCCAGTAGTTGTAAAACAAAAGACTATGTTAGTATTGCAAAGACACTAGATAGAGCAGCTGAAACCGTTGGTGTGAATTTTATTGGAGGCTTTTCAGCACTTGTCAGCAAAGGCATGACACCGAGTGATGAAATGCTGATTCGTTCAATCCCAGAAGCATTAGCTTCTACCAAGCATGTTTGCAGTTCTGTAAATGTTGGATCAACTCGCGCTGGTGTTAATATGGATGCTGTAAAGCTAATCGGAGAAATCATCCTAGAAACAGCCAAAGCAACAAAAGATGCAGATTCTATAGGATGTGCAAAATTTGTGGTATTTACCAATGCACCGGACGACAACCCTTTTATGGCAGGTGCTTTTCATGGTGTAACAGAGGCAGATGTTGTTATCAATGTGGGTGTCAGTGGCCCTGGTGTTGTTCTTAGAGCAGTGGAAAAATGTCGTGGTGAAAGCTTAGAAGTCTTAAGTGAGACCATTAAAAAAGTAGCTTTTAAGATAACGAGAGTCGGACAAATGGTGGCTAAGGAAGCTGCAAGAAGGCTAAATGTGCCTTTTGGTATTATTGACCTATCACTGGCTCCAACACCGGCAATAGGTGATAGTATTGCCGATATTTTGTGTGAAATGGGACTTGAATACGTGGGTGCACCGGGTACAACTGCTGCACTTGCCATGCTAAATGACTCAGTAAAAAAAGGTGGCGCTATGGCATCGTCTAATGTGGGTGGCTTAAGTGGTGCATTTATACCTGTCAGTGAGGATCAAGGTATGATTAATGCAGTAAAGGCCGGTGCCCTTACCATTGAAAAACTAGAAGCCATGACTTGTGTTTGTTCTGTCGGTTTGGACATGATTGCCATACCGGGATCGACAAAAGCAACCACTATAGCCGGTATCATTGCAGATGAAATGGCCATTGGTATGATTAACCAAAAAACCACTGCCGTTCGAATCATCCCGGTTATAGGCAAAGATGTAGGTGATATTGTGGAATTTGGTGGTCTACTTGGCTATGCACCGATTATGCCGGTTAATAATTTTGATTGTTCCAAGTTCATTAACCGTGGCGGCAAAATACCGGCTCCGATTCATAGCTTTAAAAATTAGAGTATAAGTCATAATATATAGAAAGGTGTGTGAATATGACAAATAAATTAGAAAATCTTGAACCTAAAAAAGTATTTCAATATTTTGAAGCAATCAGTCAGATACCCAGACGTTCAGGTCATGAAAAACAGCTTAGTGATTTTATGGTTGATTTTGCAATAGAAAGAAATTTGGAAGTGATTCAAGATGAATACCTCAATGTTATAATTAAAAAGCCTGGAACGGTAGGGTATGAAAACGCACCGATTACAATTATTCAAGGGCATTTGGATATGGTATGTGAACAAAACGAGGGAACGCATCATGACTTTGAGAAAGATCCCATTGACCTGGTTGTCGAAGGTGCATGGCTAACGGCGAATGGCACCACACTTGGCGCCGACAACGGAATTGCCATTGCCTACGCTATGGCTTTACTAGATGCAGAGGATATTCCCCATCCCCCTCTTGAAGTGGTTATGACAACAGATGAAGAGGTGGGTCTAACAGGTGCTCTAAAAATGGATAAGAGCCTGTTAAAGGGAACTTATTTCATCAATTTGGATTCGGAAGAAGAAGGAGAATTGACCGTTGGTTGCGCTGGTGGTCTAAAAGCTACCTTAAGATTACCAATTATTCATACTGTAAAAGTATTTGAGGAAGCAACGGTTCAAACCATTGAAGTAAAGAATCTAAAAGGTGGTCATTCCGGTGTGGATATTGACAAAAATAGAGCCAACGCTGATCACCTTATGGGACGTATTTTGAGTCATCTACGAAAAAGTTGCTCTTTTAGAATTGTTGATTTTAACGGTGGATCTAAAGATAATGTTATACCTAGAGAAGCTAAGGCTACTGTTGTATATGAAAGTTCGGATCATTCAAGCTTTGAGAAGCTTTATGAAGAAGTTACGGCTTTGATCAAAAAGGAAAATCATAGAGTAGAACCGAATTTGACCGTTGAAGTCAATGCTCAAGAATATAACAAGCGCTTAAAAGTCTTTTCAAGAAAAACGACCGATCTGTTAATCTATACACTCATTAATGTACCTAAAGGTATTCAGACAATGAGTGCGGACCTTAAAGGCATGGTTGAAAGTTCTCTAAATCTAGGCAAATGTGCCGTAGAAGGGGATGAGGTAATCATGTTGTTTGCCATCAGAAGTAACATCAGGTCTTTAAAATACCATATGACGACTCAACTGGAGTGGTTTGCCAAACAAATCGGTGCTACATTAACACCAACAGCTGATTACCCTGAGTGGGAATTTAAACCGGACTCCAGATTGTTAGATCAAGCAGCCCTTGTTTACGAGGACATGTTTAGAAAGAAGCCACTGGTTAAAGCCATTCATGCAGGCTTGGAACCTGGTGCTTTTTTGGAAAAATTACCTCATTTAGATGCGATATCTTTCGGACCAGATATGGAAGAAGTCCATTCACCCAATGAGCGCCTTCACATAGAATCCACAATGAGAACATGGGAATTCTTGAAAGCCTTACTAAAAACGTTACAATAAATAAACGAGATGCGTGACTAGCTAGAAAGTAGTAAGTTCCAAGTATATAAAACGAAAGAGGTATAAGCCCAACTATGGGTTTATGCCTCTTTCGTCGTAACGACATTATGAAATCAAGTGTTTAGATTTTTATCATATGGTAGACTTTTTTGCCTTTACGGATCATCAATTCACCTTCAGTATTAAAATCATCTTTTGTAATAAGGTGTTCTACATCAGTAATCTGTACGTCATTAATACGAACGCCGCCTTGTTGAACATTTCTTCTACCTTCAGATTTACTTGGAATGAGTTTGGCATCCAGAAGGAGATCTAGTAGATTCATACCTGTTTCAAACAAACTTATATCCATCTGTGTTTGTGGTACATTATCCAGTTTCACACCACTTCCAAATAGGGCTTTGGTAGCTTCTAATGCTTTTTGGGCCTCATCTTTGCCATGAATAAGGGCTGTAATCTCATAGGCAAGGACTTCTTTTGCCTGATTAATCTCTGCACCTTCTAAAACGCCTAAGCGATTGACTTCTTCCATGGGTAAAAAGGTTAGTAGGGCTAGGCATTCTTTGACTTTAACATCTTCAATATTACGCCAATACTGGAAAAATTCATAAGGAGAAGTACGTTCTTTATCGAGCCAAAGTGCACCTTTTTCGGTTTTACCCATTTTGACGCCTTCACTGGTTGTTAGTAAGTTGAAAGTGAGGCCGAAAGCGGGTTTTTGTTCTTTACGGCGTATAAGCTCGACACCACCTAGGATATTGGACCATTGATCATTTCCGCCCATTTGCATAACACAATCATGGCGTTGGTTGAGTTCAAGAAAATCATAGGACTGAAGGAGCATATAGTTGAATTCCAAAAAGGACAAACCTTTTTCCAGTCTGGATTTGTAACATTCAGCCGCCAACATACGATTCACAGAAAAATGGACGCCGATTTCACGGATGAAATCTACATAATTTAACTTGAGTAACCAGTCGGCATTGTCTACCATGATGGCTTTTCCATCAGAAAAATCGATGAGATTAGAAAGTTGAATTTTAAAGTTGGCAGCGTTGGCATCGATCTGCTCTGAAGTAAGCATCTGTCGCATATCACTCTTTCCTGAAGGATCTCCAATACGCGTGGTACCACCACCAATAAGTGCTATAGGCCTATGGCCGGCACGTTGCATATGTGCCATTGCCATAATGGTCAAGAAATGTCCGGCAGTCAAGCTATTAGCCGTTGCATCAAAACCTATATAAAAGCTTATTTTTTCCTTCGATAATAGTTCT
>PGZS01000049.1 GCA_002841435.1 Firmicutes bacterium HGW-Firmicutes-3
CAAAGTATATCAGAAACGGGAACCCAAAAGTCTCAAGGTTCCCGTCGTTATTACATTTCATACATCTCGTGATTTTATTTTTAAGTCATTAGGCAGTCATGGTATCTATTTTAGCAATATAAATCTTGCTTCCTAAATTCGGCATTTTCAACATCACTTTATTCCTTTTATTACCTCATCCATTAACTCTGAAAGTGTATATTCCAATTCCCACATACAGCCTTCTGCTTCAGCAGTTTCAATAAGAGCGATGGGTGAATGATAAGGTGTGTTAATAGGCCCTCTACTTAACGCTTCATAACCGATAATCTCACCATTGTGCAAAGAGAAAATCGGTTGATAATGGGCTGTTATTTGCTCTTGTATAATAATCTCATTTATTTGTGATGTCTGAATAACCATGAAAGCTCCTTTATGTGTGGTTTATTTCATCATCCATAGTTCTAAAGTACCACGGTTGTGTTAATTATATATAAGCCTCTTGTTAATTTCTTTATTATAACCGGATTTCTCTTCCATTAGCTAAATGGTAGCTTCTTTGACCATTATCATGACTCGTTGAGACAATTAAACCATTTACAAACCCAATAACAGTGCTAGAGTTTGACAACGTAATCTGTCCGAGTATATCACCAAAAGCATCAAAGGTAATTACACTTTTCTCATTTGTTTGAAGTGCGTAAACACCGCCGCCATCAGAGTGAAAATGTAACCCTTGATAAGAATATCCTGTTATAATAAGCCTAGCTTCATTGATGCCATCACAATAAAGAAATTCGTATTTTCCTTCACCTACCCAACCAGCATAAATATTATCCGCTACTTTTGTTAGCATATCTGAATATGTTTTTGATAAACGTGTCCCGTTAAAATTATAGAGCGTATAGTAGCCACTATTGCCCACTATCTGGCAACTGTCTTTAGTCTTTTGAATGGCTGGAATATCCTCCAATAATTTATTCTCATAAAGTTGGCCTGTTTCTAAATTGATAACAGCATAAATAACATCTGTCCCATCTGCCTTCTTGTAACCACCGACCTCAATTTGGGCATAATCACCTGATAATTGAATATTTCTAAATATTCCTGCAGTTTCATACAAGTCTGTAAGTAATTTTTCGCCTTTATTGTTAATCAAATGCATTCTTGTCGAACCCACTCCCGTACTATCTACGTAAACACCATATTTTGCTGTTCTTGGATAACAATAACCTATCTCCTCAGCTGTATAGTGGTTTAGTTCATTATCTAACCAACCCGAAATATGTCCAAGCTCATATCTTCCAAGAGGATAGTATTCAGTATTCCTATTTGAACGATCACTTGGATCTTGTTCTTTCAGTTGATAAAGGCGAAGAGTTGTTAAAATAGCCTGCTCCCTAGTATATTCTCCGTTAGGCTTAAATTTATTATCGCCAACACCTGTCATAATTCCAAGGTAATAGGCCCAATAAATTTTCTCTCTTGCCCATGACCGAATCTCACCACCATCTTCAAATAAGTGTGGCATCCTAGCTTCTTGCATAACCGCCAATTCATTTGAAAGAATAGCTAATGTAGACCAAAGTATCTTGGCTGCTTCTTGTCTTTTTATAGATGCTTCTGGATTAAATAAGTTATTGCCAACCCCTTCTACAATTCCTAAATTCACGCAGATTTTCACATTGATATCTGTGCAATCATCAAAAGAAACTATTTTTTCGTTAACATGATTTAATGCTTCAGAATATATACTCTCATCCCATGCTTGAATGAGTGCTACAATAAGTGTGCAAAAGTCTAATCGAGACATTGTTTTTGAATAATCACTTTGAAGCTCTGCTGGAACAAGTCCTAAAGATATAGCTTGTTTTATATCTTCGACTGCCCAAAATGATCCTATATCCTCGCTATCATTGGCTGAAATAGTCGTGAGACTCGTCATTACTAGAGCAACTGTAATCATGATACTCAATAATTTGTTTTTAATAATATTCATATTCTCTCCTCATCAAAACCAGCTCTTCTATCTGTACCGATTTCCAATTTATTAGTATTCTAAACATACGCTATAAGACTATATATGCTTTGAAAAACAAACCGTCTTATCTTGGGGCGTAACCTCTAAGCTACTTTTTCCATTCCATTAAAATATCTATTCTCTTAGTAGTTTAATTGGCTTTCTTTAAGGCACATAGCCTAATAGGTAGGCTATTGAAAATTGTATTTAAAATCATATGGCATCTTCAAGCTATTGTATTTTTTATCATACTGACTAATAATAGTGATTACACCAAGAACCATGTGTCCACTTATTGCATTTTGGAAAGAATCGCCGCTATAGCGAATGAGCATTCCGCATGCAAAGGTTATAATTAACATTAGTAGGGTAAGTATAACCAATATTTTTACCTTTTTTATTTCTCTCCTCTCAAAATACCTCAACATCCTATAAATGACTTAAAGTAATTATATCGCTGCCTTTTGATTTATAATATTCAAGCATTTCATCAATTTTCCTTTTATCATAACTAGTAATGCAATCTGATAAGACGTTAACACCATAATTTGCTTTGCGTAAGTTGTAACAGGTTGATTTGACACAAGCAACGGCATCTGCAAATGCTTCACTGGTTAATGCATTTCCTTTAGATTTTATAAACACATTTTCTGATACAATATTCATGTCCGAAACTAGCTCAGCCCCATATGTATTAGGTTTAAAAGTCCTCGTGCCAGCAGATAAGTTTTCATGCCTGATATAAACCACATGAACATTTTTATTGACTGCCCAATCAATCGCTTAGTTGATGTTGTCTATGATTTCCTTGTAATTCTTTGTTATGTCATTTTGAATATCTATGATTACTAAAGCTATCTTTTGCATTGGTTATTCTCCTCAATCTCTCATTATTCCTCAAAAAACTTTTTCACAAAACCATTACTGTGTCAGCGTTGTTAGTGTATAAAAAAGTTGTTGTTCCTGTTTTTTATTAGGGTTATTCCAAATCGTTACCTGTATGATTTCTTGAGTCTAGAAGTCCATTTTGAGCTAGTGCTATTGTCGCACCGCATATCGCTGCAACAATAGTATTCTTCTCGATACATTGTTTTACCAAATACAATATAGGCTGATGAATTGCTTCCAACCAAGTTACACCAGTAGATATAATTAAAGCATCATTTTCCTTGATATCACATTTTTTAAGTTCATATCCGTTAGTATTTTCAAACCGCCCATTGTCGTTACAACATTCTTTTCAATGCCTAAGGTCACTACTCTAACCGACGATGCATCCTTTTAAAAGACCTTCCTGAGTTTAACTCTGCAGTCAAAAACCAATTTCCCAACCTGCCATTGTATCAAATACATAAACGTATACGATTCTGTTCATAAAAGGCCCTCCATGTGCTTATATACCTAAATTCCACGTGCATTTTTTATTAGCTTTAAAGAACACTATTTCACGAAGAATTTAGACTGTTTCTCACACATTGTAACACTATTTACCACCACCTTTCTATCATTTTCGATAAATTATTGATTGCATCTTTGGAGCAAATATACTTATTAAACCCTGTAAATTATCCACAGAGCAACACTCAATTTTATTGATGATATTCTTATTCTACCAGACATTTTTCATACACTCCCTTGTACGGATAGTTTTCTGACAACTTCATGATTACATATCTTGCGGTTTTGATTGTTTTGACTGCAAGAAATACATACTTTAAACGAAAGGTCTTTATTTGCTGTCTGTATTCTGAAACCTCCAAGGAATCAAACTTGAACAACAAAAACAGGTTATATGAAAGCATCATCATTTGATGTACATAAAGTATTATTACTTAATTTTTTTCAGTTCCTCTACTACATCTAAAGCCTGCGTATTTTGGAAATCTCCATAAAACATTTTCTCATTCGCATCACTAGGAATTTTTCCGCAAACTAGACCAATTGGATAATAATTATCTACTTCTTCATTATATCCTAAATACAATGTATAGCTTTTTCCTTTTTCCATCTTTTTATAGTTTTCAAGATGATGCACCACTTTTGCTTCTTCGTCAACCCACTCGCTCTCAAGAATCTCAATAACATCACCTTTTGATAATATTTTATTTTCTGAAGGCTTAATTATTTTTTTTATCTCAACTTTTGAAAGCGTAAAATTGTCAAAATGATTATCTCCTAAGTCATAAGAAACACTCTCATCACTTAATTTTTTTACAACTACAACTAAATCACTGTTTTCAACAACCTCATCAGCAGAGCTATAACTCACTAATTTTGCTGAATCTATCACATGGTCATAACCTTTACCATTGTATAAAAACAACCCTGATAACAGCAACAATACTACAAAACTAAAACTTAATATTCTCTTCATTTTTGACCTCCTCTAATACAATGCGGCAATGCCGTTTTTATCATCTTGTTTAGGATATGGATTATTATTAAAACCTGTTCCTCTCATTATTGTACCTGAAAGTAAAGAAGAATCATAAATATCATTGAGACCCCAACAATGCCCCATTTCATGAGCTATTGTTTCTTTTCTTTTAGTAGAAGTCAATGTGCTAAACGGAGGTCGTATTGTAATTTGCTTCCAATCTGAACTCCCTAGTTTCGTTGTGTCTGCATATGAATCATTGCTAACAGAAGAATAAATTATGTAAGCCTCTGTATAATTGAAATTATAACTTCTATAAGTATCAACTTCTGGTAAGCTATCCCAGTTGTCATATCCACTAACCACATCGCTTAAGTTTGGAACGTTTGAATTGATATAAACTGAAACAGTTAATGGATCATTGTACACCCACCCCCAATCAAGACTATACGCTGATACAGACATTGAAAATACTATCAACATAATAAAGCTTAGTGGTAATATTGCCTTTCCTCTTTTTTCGATGAGCTTGTTTTTTTCTCTCATTTTTCCTCCTTAGCTCTGCTTTGAGCTTCCTTTTTTAATAATTAAATTGATTGCATAAATAGATGCTACTAGATATTTGACACATAATATAAAATTCATTCATAATAATCATCATCTACCCTACAAAATTTGTTCAGAAGACCGACAATATAAGTTATTCATTGTGCTACAAATTTTAAGTATTTTCTCGCCAATTATATTCTTTCCATTCTTATATAAAAATCACCACCTTAAAGGTCTTCTATATATATAACCTTTTAAGGTGGTGAAATCTTACACTTTTTCTAATTTTTTTATTTACCTTGTTTTATACTCTTGGCGATATCAATAAGAACTGATTTCTCAATATTTCCTTGAATAGTAAAGGAAGTATCTTTTTCAGACCAATTAATAATAGACATATTATCCTGAACTAAAAGATAGCCAATATTTTGGTTGATTTCAACTTGAGTTATATTTTCAGTATCAATGTCATATTTTAATTTCGTATTCATCTTAGTCTGGCTAAAAAGAATTTCTTCCCCTTCTGGATTCCTGAACAACAAATTTTTTATATCATTTTGCACCTTTATCTTTATTAAGGTAAAATCTTCAGGCAAAAATCTTGGGTAATAATAATCGGACATTACCTCCAGCTCACTATAAATATCTTCATTTTGGTTATTTTCTTTCTGCATTATTTCATAAGCGTAATCAAAAAATTGAACTCTAAAATCTTTTACCATCAATGTCACAACAGCTCCTGCAATTACCACGACACTAAATAGTATTGCCGTCCTTTTGGTATAATCCAATGCTTTTTTTAGAATATTACGATGTCTTTCTTTTTTTTCGAATTTATTATTATATTCAATGAACCAATGATTCATACTGTCTGGAACCTCTAAGTCCTCATACTCTTCTAAAAGTCTGTCAGTTTCATCACAAATATCGTTTACATGATGGTAGCCCACATCATATAAACAAGCATCATTAAGCCTACGTAATCGTTCCTTCTCTTCACTAGACACTTTGTTCATAGTCCACACCTTCTTCCACTAAAATCTTCTTCAATGCCTCCAACGCGCGATATATTCTAACGCTCACATTATTTTCTGTAATATTGAAATTTCTAGCTATTTCAGAAATCTCCAACTCATAGTAATATCTTAGCGTCAAAACATCCGCATAAGGCTGGTGCAATTGCTCCAGATATTTTGCTATTTTTTCACTGAATTCAATCTGGAGGAATTCTTCTTCAATTAATATTTCATCCTGATTTGATAACCTTTTTACTTCATCATATTCAAGCATAACTATACCTTTTCGCTTGTTATAGACATTATAACAAAGATTCCTTACTATAATAACCAGATAGGACCGCGTTTTCTTACACTTAACCTCTGAAATTTTGTGAATATTCTTTGAAATCCTAAGAATCGCATCCTGAATTACATCTTGTGCATCATGATGATCTTTTAAAATCGAATATGCTGTAACATATATCTCTTTATAATATGTTACATAAATCTCTTCCAGCTTATTTCTTGTTTTTTCATTCTCTATTGTCATTAAAAATGCAATCATAATTATTCTCCTCTCGCTTGTTAAGCCCTCATGCATATTTTATCATAAAAATAAAATTTAGTAACATAAATAGACTGAACCTTAGCCGCCAGTGTAATATCTGATACTTTCTCATTCATTTCTTTGCATAAGCAAAAACAGCTTTCCTCTTAAAAGCCACACTCCTCCTTCATGGCTTTGTTCTCTGCCAATAGTCTTTTAATATAGGTATCCTTACTGTCAATTGTTCTCTTCAAGCGTTCTTCTGTAGTCAGTTTTCTTTGTTGTTTCGTCTCATCTTCTATAATCGCTTTCGCTTTCGTTACGCCATATTTTTCCAGCAGCGCTCTAACGTGTGGTTTTCCAAAGGTCGATCTGGACCGGTCATCCGGCTCTATATAACAAGAATATCCACAGAACGTTTAGGGCATCATTCTACAAAACAACTATATGAAACATATGGGCAGCTATATCCAAACAAAGATATGGAAGTCGGAATTGCTTAGAATGATTTGTATGAATAGTAAAGAAAATCAGTGGTACACTTAGTAAAATCAAAACCTCGAAAACCCTTTATTATAAAGGCTTTCGAGGTTTTGATTACTATTCCCTCTCGATATAGTATACTTGATTTTAAACTTATTTGTTTAGTCTTTTCCTAGTTTTCATATCACGACTAGCCAAGTTATTTGTATTATTTAAGATTTTCGATTTTTTTCATATCAAAATAATATCAGTAAATACAATCGCTTAATACTTGAAATACACTTAACTCAAATGGTCTATACCCAAGTTTACACTATTTCATCAATTTACTAACTTTCCATTTTGCCATTGGATGATTATTTATTCTCTCGATAACATCAGGATTATCAAAAAGTAGCTCAGGTGTATATTTTCCTCTACTGAAATTTTTAATAAACATCAGCTCATCATCAGTCATAACCATAAGCTCGTCAATAAAATTACTAACTGATTTCATTGCATCTTTTAAGATAAAAATATCACTTTTCTTCAGTACCGGTACTAGCTCTCTTAAAATACTGTGTTGGTTTAATTTCTTAGCAGCAGACAAATCAAAATTCCCATTAGTTTCATCACTCGTCAAAACATGATAGAAAATAACTGCTTTTCTTAACTGTTCTTTTTGCCCACTTAGTATGTTGCTTTTAACCAGTTTCCATACATCATACAAATCTCTTACCGCCGCTCTATTATTAAGTGCATTAATCTTGCTTCCATAGATTTCTATACTATTAAGTGCGTTAATACCACCTTCAACCTGAAATGCTTTGGTTACTACCAATCTATTTTCCACACTGTATATATGAACCCTCATAACATAGTTAATATCAAACTTAATATAATCTTTATTACCGCCTGTATTTACATATGTAAAATAAAATGAATCTAAAATAAAGGATTGTCTGTCACTCTTTTTCCTGGTATATCCTTGTCCGTCCATAAACTTTAATATCCTAGTACTTATTTCATCACGTTCACTTTTCATTTGGTCAACGTTAGCATTAACCGTATAATCTAAATCAATATCGACAGACAAACGTGGCATATCAAATTCAAGAAGGTTAATCGCTGTTCCACCTTTAAGTGCAAGTTTTTCACTCAAAAATCGATCTTGATTAATAAACTCTAGTACATCTACTAACCTAAGCACTTTCTCATAAGTATCCCTATTGAATCCACTATCTGTTGCCTTCTTACTTATATAACTTTTATCATATATATTCATCCGGCCGGTCCCTCCACATCGTTTTTCCTTGGTATGAATTCCTCTGGTATTATAAGATTCCACCTAGCCAGAAACTTACCTTCACGACCTTGTTCTAAGTACCGTACACTGTTTCCTGATTTCAGTTGACATGTTTCAAAAAAAGCTGCACCCAAATTTTCACCATTGTAATAGTTCTCTAAAAAAAAGCCAACTTTTTGGAATACTACTTTTTTATTGTATTGTTCCATATAACCAAGTAACTTCTCTACACTTAACGATTCAATTGTTTTGGTAATATTAATGAGTTCTTCTATACCACCAACTTTAGACAGAAGATTAATACTATCTACAAATGTTCTTTCTACATCCGTTATGCGTATACCTTCAACGTTTTTTACTTGAAACACACCTTCATAAAATGGAGAACTCATATACTTATAAGTAGTCCCCATAAATTCAAATGTATTAAACCGCTTCTTTGAAGAAACATAAACGGTATTATATACTTGATTTACCATGCCAAAAAACTCAAAGGCAGTATGATGTGAAACGTAAGACGCATCATTAATTGCTGATGCAATTTGATATTTATTTGCAATAATATCACCTGTTGTTAAATCTATACATGTATATAAATCCTTACGAATTCTAACAACATATTTCTTCTTTAACCACCTTGTGATTAATGATGTTGATGTACTTTCATTACCAGTAATAGCGGTCACATCACCTAATGAAAATGTTTTATATTTCGCTAATTGATCATATTCTTTCATAGTCACTTCATTTCTTTCTCAATCTTGCTTCTTTTCAAACAAGATTACGTTAATTTTAAAGTTACTTTAATTATACACTGATTTTGCTTCTTTACAAGCATAATCGTGCAAGTTTTAAAGTTAAGTAATAAAAAACATAGAGTATCGAGGAAATAACTTTACTGATACCCTATGACTTTATTTTCCTTATATGATATTAATTACTCTTAATTAAGAAAGAATATTGATAAAATCAACAATTCGTGATATATGATGATATGGAATAACAGTTTAAGCTATAGGAAATAAACTTGCGATTACTCCCACTCGGTAAGTTATTTTGTTTATTAAACTTATTTGTTTATTTTTTTGTTGCTTTTAGTATCTGTTATGGTTAGTTTACTTGTATTATTTAAGATTGTTGAGTTTTTAATATCAAATTAATATCAGAAACACTATAAAAATATCAACGTTTTGTATCTATCTAATAGAAATATCATTTTTCATTCATATTAAGAATATATTCTTTATTCTTCTCGATAAAATTGTCAATTTTAAAATAACTGTGTTTTGCTTGAACATTTCCATATTGGGCTGATAATGCTATATTACCTTCACTAGATGATATCTGAAATGTATGATAGAATTTTACGAGCTTATCATCCCCATATGTTGCACTAAATTCCATAGTGATTCTAATTAAGTTAAAATTATCACATTTATCCGAAAATACATGTTTATCGTTATACACTGTTTCTGATAAAACTACCAAAATAGCCGCTGAACCTTGAGGTAATATTTGGGGATTTCTCAATATCGCCCAATTCATTGTCTTATAAGGATAATCAATAGTCTTGGATTCTATCGATAAATCATGAATAGTGTACTCACTGTGATTCTCTATGAGAAATTCTAATCCACCAAACTGGTAATTTTTACAATTATCTTCTGCAACTTTTTCTTTAAATATTTCTATACCTGTTAATACTGTTTTATTGTCATCCTCAGGTATCAAATATGTTCCATTACAACTAATTAGTTTCGCACTATCTTTATTAACATATATATTAGGCTTTGCCTTTTCCAATTCCAATGTAAGCTTGTCTGAGTATAGTTGTCGCATATCTTCATATGCTGCTGCAGAGCGTTCTTCTGCAACTTTCATTCCATCATACATTATTATCATTTCATTTTACTTCGTTTCAGTAGCTTTCCAAATCTCATTAGTCTGATTTGATGTTTGTTCTGAAAGTGTTTTGTTTTGCTTTAAAGTTAAAGCACCTAATAATAGCGTTCCTAAAAATGCTAAATACCCTCCATAAAAACTCCAAAAGTCACTACCCGTCATATGTATGATAACTATACCAAGGTTTCCTATCAATTTAAATAATGGAGGTATTATTGCAGCTACAATTACAACTGTAAACTTGTTCCGGTATATAACTTCTTTAATGTCTCTCTTATCACTCATAAATTCTCCCTTGCAAGTTACCCTCTAATCATTTACATCTCATCAAATAATCAACGCTTTCTACAGAATCATTTGTACCCAATTCTCCTCTAAACGCTTTAGCTAAAATCGCCTTTTTCATAATATTAGTATCAACTTCATTTAGTATATTGTCTACTATTCGATTCTCATTGGATAAAAAACGTTCTAAGATTGTTGCTATTTCAACCTGTTCATCATAACTCGGTAGTGGTATTTGTATGCTAGCCAATTGTTGAGTATTTATATTGTTTATACCTACAGATGACTTAGACTTTAGAAAAAACTGATTTCTTACTATCGAACTGTTCAACATAAATGCTAGAAATTCTGGGTATATCCCCACATACCTTATTCTAATCAGATATGATGCAAACGCATATCCATTAACTTCTTCAGTTACTAAATTAGCTTTACCGACGAGTTCTTTACTTCCATTTGATCTAATAACAAGAATATCATTTTTGTTTACCCTTAAAGAACTGTCAATTTCTCCTACAGCATATTTCAAATCAGATATATCACATATGCCATTGCCGATATTAGGAATCCTCAATACTGGTGTTCCAACATTTTCATAATCACTTTTTTCTGAGGTACCATACTTAAAATCATATATAGCTTCAGAAAAAGAAATCATTCTCCAAGATTCTGGTAATAACCTATTATCCAACTCCTCACTATTAAAAGTCTTAGGTTTTTTAGGTATTTTTAACCCTTTACATTTCTCGATATTGCATTCATCTAAGTGCCTTTTCTTCTTATATTCAAATAAATCCTCATTTGTTATACATTCAAGTTTGGTTTTATTATTTTTCCGCCATTTCTGAGTCAATTCTCCACGAAAAGCTGCTGCCAATATTGCTTCTTTTCGCTTTTCAAAACCTTCACGAGCTTCATTGATCAAATTCTCTGCTTTATCAATTTTCTCAAATAAAGATTCAATTCGGTTGACGATACGTTGTTGTTCTGGAAATGGTGGTATTGCAAATGGAATATCACTCAAATCCTTTTTATTAAAACCTGCAACAGCTGTTCTTGAATTTTTGTTAATCTTATTTTGAAACTCATCACTTTTAAGCCACCAGTAAACATAATCTCTATTTATTACTTTCTTATCATATATTACTTTTGCCAGTGCTACATTATATGCACCTTTTTTACCAGTGCAGATTCGTCCGATTGAAGCACCATATCTTGCAATTGCAATTTCATTTTCTTCAATAAGTCTTAATTTTTTTGAACTAGGTACATATGTAAGATACTCATCACTTGCATAATCTCGAATTTGAATTAAACGCACATAATTTTCTTTGGGTTCAGAAAGAAACTGACTCTTTGGAGGTTGTGTTCCGCCTTGAATATCAAATAACTCTCCAAAATTTGACCACACCCAATTACTATTAACTTCAAATGGGTTTACTTTAGTGTTTAATCCGGTAGCATTATCAATATTACTACTCATCCTATTCCCCTCCTAAGTGTCTAAGCTCTTTAACAACACTCATAAGAAGATCCGCTGCTTCTTCTAACTTACTTGCGGCTTCTTCAGCACTTTCAATGGGGTCTGGAAGGTCTTCATACTCTGTCAATGAATCATCTCTAATCAAACCTAGGTCTAATGAATTATTCTTATTCTTTATTTCTTCTCTTGTAAATACATTGAAACGTTCATCATCTACCTTATTTCTATCTTCTGCTAGATATGCTTTAATAAAACCTTCGAAGTGACTTTCATTCAATGGAGTACGCTTACCAAAGTTATTCATATTGGTTCTAAGATCATAGAACCATACTTCTTTAGTATTATCCTCTTCTTTAATCCCACGCTCAAAAAACAGTACATTTGTTTTAACACCTTGTGCATAGAAGATCCCTGTGGGTAAACGAAGTATTGTATGTAGATTACATTTATCCATTAAGTCTTTCCGAATCTTCTGTCCATCACCATCTTGAAATAATACATTATCTGGTAATACAACTGCTGCTCTTGCTTTACCATCTTTCTTCAATGATCTATAGATATGTTGCAGGAAATTCAATTGTTTGTTTGATGTTAAGAAAGTCAAATCATCTCTTGAAGCTCTCTCTCCGCCCTTTTTAGTCCCAAATGGGGGATTCGTTAATACCACATCGAAGTTCTTCATCTTGGTACCAAGGCTAGTCAGTGTATCACCAAGATAAATATCGCTTTCTATATCATGCAACATCGCATTCATTAGCGCTAATCTATGTGTCTCTTGAACAAGCTCACAGCCTGTAAATGCTTCTTTTTTTTGAAATTCTTGCTCTTTTTCAGATAAATCAAAAAGGCCATTACTTTCATTTTTAATATGTTGATCTGCAGCTATCATAAAACCAAAGGTACCAGCAGCAGGGTCATTACATTTTTCACCTGGTTTCGGATCAATGAGCTTAACCATAACATTAATTAATGGTCTTGGTGTAAAGTACTGCCCTGCACCGGATTTCTTCTCATTGGCATTCTTTTCTAATAGTCCTTCATATAAATTTCCAAGGCCTTCTTCTTTAGCACTGTACCAGTCCAATTGATCTATGGACTTAATAATCTTTTCGAGGTTTTTTGGTTCATCAATATTAGAATTGGCATTGGTATAAATTTCTTTAACTCTGCCTTCACTCTTAGTACCAAGATCAAGTAAAAGTTGTCTATAAAAGTTTTTAAGCTCTACACCATCCTTCTCAACTAATCTGTCCCAACGATATTCGACCGGGATATTGGTCTCTACATCTCTTTCCTTTGACATCTTTAAGAAAAGGATATAAGTTAGTTCTGATACATACTGATGATAGGTAATCCCATCATCTCTTAATACATTACATAAGTTCCATAATTTGCTTACTATTTCATTGGTGTTCATTTATGCCGTCTCCACTTCTGTGTACAAGTTTTTATTTAATACATCAATAATTGTATCTAGTTGATTGCCCAAGAACTTATTGATTCTATCGTAGCCACCATTACTCTTAAAAGCACCTTTTTCAAAGGATTCTCTGTCAATAATATTTTCCTTCATTAATTGTGACTCTATCCGATCCAACCATTGCATTTGGATTGGTTTCCATTGTTGCAATTTTCTTACTTTTCTCATGGCATTGCTAATACGTTCTTCATGACTTAATAGTGCGTCCCCAAGGGCTTGCTGTCTAATAAAACTGATAATATCTGCAACCATAGCTTCATTGGTCATACTATTATAAGCATGATTTAGATTAATCTCTGTATAGCCATGTTCCTTAAGCTCTAATTGTAATTGCCTTAATGATTCTCGTGTTAATTCTTGGGGTCTTTGACATACAATCTCTAGTGCTGGAATTTTATTCATATTATCCTTAATAAACTGACCAAATTCCTGTAGATAGTCTTCTGGTTTAGTTGTATCTCCATAACCAACACTATGTTCTCGAAGTTGATCTGCATGGGTTGAATATATTATTTGAGTAGGATTGTATATAACTTTATCCAGTAACACAACTGCTTCTTTGTAGTTATTTAAAAGCTTCGTTGCTCCCTCTAAATCTGCATTTCTAATCTTTTCTATGAATTGATTTGGTGACAATCCATTAGTCTTACCCTTGAATAACTCAATGGTATCATCATCTAATCTTCTTTTTTTACGTTGCATCTTAGCAATAACCATATCAATATGAACCTTCTTGTGATCGGTTATTTCAAGTTGATCCAATTCATCTAATAAGGTTTCTAAAGAAACATTGGTCTTAGTAACCACTGGTTTCATGGTTGATACATCTTGTAAACCTTCATACAGCTTCACTGCGTCGTAGATATTAAAATGTGTTTTTTTTATATCATCACACAGCCTTGTTCCTCGTCCTATCATTTGCTCATATAGAATACGTGATCTAACTCGTCTTAAAAACACCAAATTGCAAATAGCAGGCACATCAATGCCTGTGGTTAGAAGGTCTACTGTTACCGCAATAACTGGATTTACTTCATTTTTAAATCTTTTTATCGCTTCTAGGGGATCATGGATAGATCCAGTAATCTTCATAATAGCATTATCATTAAGGCTATAACCCTTTTCTTCATACTGATCTTTCATCATACGAACAATCATATCTGCATGAAGATCAGTTGCTGCAAATATTAATGTCTTTTCAGGACCAGTGGGGATAATGTAATCTGTAATCTCATCTAATACCACTTTGTTAAAATTCTCATTTACAACTTTCTTATTAAACTGCTCAACTTCAATCTTCATATCATCTGGCAGCTCTGCGCTATTGGTTATTTCATGAGTTACTGGATCATAAATAGGTACAACATCACCCGAACTATACTTGATGCCGTCCGCACTTAAATCCGTAATGATTTTATGTGGTGGTTCATGATCAACCAAAAAACCATCAATAACGGCTTCTCTATATGTATATTGAAATACAGGCAATCCAAATATTGAACTTGTATGTAACGCAGGTGTCGCTGTCAAAGCAATTTTTACAGCATCAAAATACTCTATTACAGCTCTATACTTACTGATGTAATCGTCTTGACTTCTAAAATCTTGCTCTACTTCACCCATTTCTTTATCAAGGATATAACCTCTATGGGCTTCATCTACAACGATACAGTCGTAGGTATCAATTGGCGGTATATCCGTGTCTGAATAAAGGATTCTTCTAACCATGCCTTGCACAGTAGAGATATGTAACTTTGTCGTTAATTCAGGTGTTTTATCTCCAAGTACTTTTACATCATAAATATTTGTAAATGTGTCTAATCCTTCAATAAAACTATCATTAAACGAATCTTCTGCTTGCTCTCCTAGTGAAGACCTATCTACTAAGAACAGCACTCTTCTAAAACGGTCGCTTTTAATTAATCGATAAATAAGACCAATAGTCGTTCGTGTTTTACCAGTTCCAGTTGCCATTGATAACAAAATGTTTTCTTGACCTTTATCTAGGGCTACTTCAACATTTTTAATGGCCTTGATCTGATAATCTCTAAGTCCTAAACCTTTTGGATCTTGCAAGTATGCAAATGGTTCATTTTGCAAATTCTCCTTGGCCTTCTCTATATCATGCTTAATCATATTCATAAGACCTTCTGGTGAATGCCAAGACATAAGGGCTTTAGGATGGTTTGTTGGTTTTCTAGCATCAAGGAACCATACCCCTGACTTTTCTTGAAGTTGCTTTAGATACTTTCTGCCATTGGTGGCAAATAGGAAGGGTACTTTATATTCATCCCATTTATCAATAACATATTCGCCATGTTCTTCTCTGATTGCTTTAGCGTAGCCCTTAGACTGTTCTATATCGGCTTGAACATCTTTACTACCCCGCTTAGCTTCAACGATACCAACAAGTTGCTGATCTACAAATAAGGCGTAGTCAGCCCAGCCTTTTGCTCTGGAACCTACTGCATTCGTTTCCCATTCTGCAATTGCTACACTTTTCTTCTTTAAGGGTAATGTTTTATTCTTCTTATAATTTAATACAACTGAATCTACTTCCCAACCACTGTCTCGAAGCTGTTGATCAATGATGACTCTGGTTTCAGCTTCATTAAGTTTAATATGAGATGCAGCTTTTGCTGATTTTTGTTTTCTATCGTTTGTCTCTTCCGCTGTAGCAGCTTCTCTAAACTTCTCTAATTCATTTTTTAACTTAGCTAAATCTTCTTCGTATTGTTTGGCAATCTCTTCAGATTCTATTTTTATCTGATCAATAATATCTTTTTCTTGTACTCTAACTGGTTCAATGTATTTAGGTGCTTTAAAGTCCCAATCACCATATGTCTGCATAAACCATACTGCTAACTTAAACGTAAGACTTGTATTGGTTTTCGCCAACTCTACATCTTCATATGCATCATGAGCAGCTTCATTACGCGACTTACGTACTGTATATAAAATCTGATCTATACTATATGGAATACAATCATTTTGCTTTAGCACACGAATTTTATTCACCTGGGTTGTATCATAAGGCATTTCAATATTATCGTATGCAAACATATAATCAACCAAACGCTCAGCAAATATACCAAGCTTAATAAGAGTGGTGTTAGAATCGTTAAATATATTCTTTTCTGCTAATTGACCAAGTTGTGATAGTCCCGGCCATTTCGGCTCTAAAAACTGGAAATTACTAGACATATTATACCTCCCACAATAATGCTTCCTCAATTAAATATTATATACTAAAAATGGGGATATGTATAATTTTTCAGATAATTTGTAAACTTAATTGCTTATTTTTATATTCTGCAGTCTCAAATATCTAAGAAAAATAAACCCAATAAAAAATCGCATAGACACTTGAGTATCTTTTGCGATTTTTATTGCTTAAATATCTAACTGTTTATAATATCTATGTACTAAATCATTCCAAATTTAACATTCATCTTTCTTAACAGTTCAATTGTGTCTATCCACCGAACACCAAAAACCTCACATACATTCGGAATTAGTATCTTCTTCTTACAATTAGCATCATATCTTTCCTGTGTTACAATAATAAATCCATGTGCTGCCGCTTTTGCAATTAACCACGAGTCGGCAACTGATAGAAATTCATCTTTAGCTGTATCTTTGTATATTCTATCAGGTGCGTATACCCAATTAGCAATCTCAGCAAATTTCTCTTGTGTGGTTACATCATCAACTGGTAGAAAATAATCATTACTATTATATGTTTTAATCCATTCTGCTAACTCATCATTACCATTTTCTATTTCTGTATAAATAGGTTTAATTGATGATATGCTTTTAGCTGTCAAATCTCGATCTAGCCAATCCCAAAAACCAGGAAATACATCAAATGGATATTCAATATTCTTAGCTTGTATAAAAATATTGGTATCTAATAAATACTGCATTATCTTACGCCCACCTCCTTAGCAAATTTTGCTAAAGTAGCAGGCTTGAGTCCTAGCAATCTAGCGCCATCTCTCATCAACAGTTTATGAGAATAAACATTTTGTAGTACATCACCAGAAAAACGATAGCCATTCCTTATTGGTATACTAACGTAATAGGAAGGTCCACCATCATTATTCTTCATTTTCTGTTTGGCTTCTTTCCAAACTTCCACTAAATAAGCATAATAATCAAAAAATTCTTCGGCTAATATTAAGTCCAAATCTAACGCTCTTCTCGCAATAACAATGCTACTCACTTTAAAATATTTACATAGATTATCAGCATTCTCACTAACAGATAATACCTTATTCCATAATTTCATTAGCTGAGCTTCTGGCACAAGTACCTCTGCTGCTATTTCATTACACTTCTTTTCACGTATATCTATAATAGAATTCTTATCATTTCTAAAATCAATGTTAGAAACTCCACTGCTATTGAACCATAAGTGAACAACTTCATGTATTAAAGTAAATATTTGTGCTGCTTTAGCATCTGCACCATTTATAAATATGACGGGCGCAATAGAGTCAGCAATCACAAATCCTCTGAACTCACTAACATCTAATACTCTATGGGTGTTACTACCCACCATACTGGACTTCATTACCCATAAGCCAATTTCCTCTGCTTTTTTTACCAAAAGTTGATAGAATTCTTCCCAGTTCTTAACCGCCTTACGGTCATCTATTGTTAAATTAAGAACTTCTGTAATTTCGTCTGCAATTACCTTACTACTATCTTTGTCGCTATATTTTCCAATAAATTTTAGTTCATCATCACCACGTTCTTGTCTAAACTCTCTGTACCAATCTTGCTTAAATTTGACATCAGAAATAACATCTTGTAGATCTGTACTAAAATCTTCAAAATGACAATCACTTAGGTTTCTCAAATCAGGTAAATCAGCCTTCTCCTTTGGTGGCTCATTCAAAAACAAATAACCAAATGGAATATGAAGGGTTTTAGCTAATTTCTGTGCTTGTATAAATGTCGGTTTAGCTTCTCCAGTTTCCCATTCATTAAGTTTTTCAACCTTAACATTTACCTTTTGTGCAACCATATCTATATTCAATTTCGAACGTAAACGCGCCCATTTTAAAACCTCTGGGCTTATAATCGCTTGGCTCATACTTTTCACTCCTAACCTTGCACCTTCATTTTATCATTATCTAGCCTTACATTCAATATCGTATCAAAAACAATTATTACTTAATCATTCTCTATTTCAACAACTTTAACATCTGATACAAGCTTATGTATTTGCTTCATCTCTGCTAAAAATGAAGTCATATCAACTGTATCGATTACTCCTCGATGACAAAGGATGACTGTATGATTTAGTCTGTCTCCAAGTATAGATAATCTTTCATTTAGATCACCAAAATCATATTCAATAATTTTCTTATTAACGACTTTATCACGAAGATATTCAGAAAGATTTTTATAGTCACCATTTTTAGCCTTTTTGATAATTTTCTTCATTTCATCTTCTGTAACACGAGCATATAATTTTTTTGTTTTCAAACTCATAATTTTTCCTCCATAATGGGCGTAGGCAAACCACAATTAACAATTTTGTATGACAAATTGGAAGCTTGCCATCTGCTAAAGCAGCTGTTTTGTTCAGCTCTACTGCTCATCCTTTTCTATGTACTTTTTATACAAATATCTCACAGTTGAATACGCTATCTCTTCACCAGTCACTTCATAAATTTTCTTTGCAATCTGTCTATATGAATAGCCTTTAGATTTAAACTCACCAATCAATTTAAGATTCGCAACCGTAGCTTTTGAATTTCGTTCAGGGTTATTGAGGATCATATTTAAGTCACGATTTTCAGATATAAGTTTTTCATATTTCTCGATAATCCCTTCAATCTGCTTGATGTAATTCTTATGATTTTGAAGCTTAGTATCCTTCTCTTCAATTTGCTTTTTCAGGTTACTACAAATATTTTCCAGCTCAGCTATTTCATTTTGAAGTCTTTTATTTTCAATATTCAACTCATCAATTTCTTGTTTCCCAAAACTAATTAGAGCCATCACACTTCTCCTCCTTATGACGGCATGACGGTTATTTGTATATCCCTTTTACCGTCATGACGCCAAAATCTTAGGCTATATTACTGTCATCATCGTCATTACCGTCACGAATTGAAAGAATCCTTTTATCGCTTGTTCTGATAAATTCTACCTGGATATTGAACTTGTCAGAAAGAGTTTCTACATGATTCCTCAACTTCTTAGATAATGTTGCAGGTGTTATTTCTTCTACAAAACCAATACCAGCAAGTTCTTTGATTAACCTAGTTGATGTATCATGAAACTTACCATTCTTTTTAATATAGTTACAGATGGCCTTGATCATGGATTCATCATTGGCAAAATCATCATAAGCATCATGCTCTATAAGCTTCCACAGGCAATTTACTTTATCAAATTCAAGTTTTATTTCCATATCTTGGATATCCCTGCCAGTCATTGATAGCTTAGCTTTCGTACTCATGCGATTTTCTCTCACAAGAACATAACTGCCATCAGCACTACCACTTAATCCCATGGTTCCTGAAATCATATTAAAGGGATCATCGTCTTTCATTTTCCTAAGATGATGAACACAGATAATCGCAATATCATGCTTATCTGAAACAGTTTTAAGGGCACTGATATCCTTATAATCACTTGCATAAGACATATTATCAGAACCTAATGTCCTTATTTGTTGAAGTGTATCTATAACCACTAGTAGCGTATCTGGGTTACCAACAATATAATTTTCTATCTGCTGAACCAATCCACCACCAAGTGGCAATGATTCCGTTGCAAATGCAGTTGCTTCACTTCCGTTTTCAGTAATGCTCATTAAACGGTTTTTAATACGAGGCAGTTTATCTTCTAAACAAAGATATAGCACCTTGCCTTTTGTTGTCTTAAATCCCCATACATCTTCTCCTGTGGCTATCATTTGGCAAAGCCATAGCACAAGCCATGACTTTCCAATTTTAGGACTACCTGCAAGTATATGTAGCCCTGATGGCAGAATATTTTCAATGATGAATCTTGGTTCATTGAGCTCCAGTTCCATCAATTGTTGTCCGGTTATTGTATCTAAAGAATTATTCATTCAAATCCTCCTTTAACCCATCCATGATTGTTGCCATATATCTTATTAAGGCAATAAGTTCTGAATTATCTGCACTGACCTTTTCTAACCTTTGAAGTTCTTCAAGATTCGCCCTAAATAGGTCGCGTAAAGCTTTATAAACCCGAGGGTTACCGGTTACAATTACGTCCTTTTGCAATGACTTATTAATCAAGTACTCTTGCTTTGTCAAACCTGATAACTTAGCATAATTATTTAGTTGTTCAGCTTCACTTGGAGACATCCTAAATGCTACTGATTTATTTCGCCATCGATTTTTAGAATCGCACTTTTTCTTCATTATCCTCGCCCTCTTTCTATGTTAAGTTTGTCTGCTATTTCAGTTTGCTTCGAGGGAAACATGTGAGCATATCGATAAGTTATATCAATACTTTCATGACCTACTCTATCAGCAACAGCAACGGCCGAAAATCCCATTTCTATTAATAGTGAGACATGGGAATGACGAAGGTCATGCACTCGAATACGCTTGATACCCTGTTCTTTGCTTCCTCGCTTCATTTCATTATGAAGATAACTTTTAGTAATGGGAAACAACCTATCTTTTGCTTTAATTCCATATATCGACTTAATGTATTCCTGTAATTCGTCTGCAAGAAAATCAGGCATTTTAATAATACGAACACTTTTAGTTGTCTTAGGATCAGTGACAACATCCTTACGGTTAATCCGTTGGTAGGACTTATTGATTCTGACTGTAAGCTTTTCAAAATCAAAGTCTTCTGCTGTCAAAGCTAAAAGTTCCCCAGATCTAATACCACACCAATACAGAACTTCAAAGGCGTAGAACGACATAGGCTTGTCCATCATGGAATCAGAGAACTTCAGGTATTCCTCTTTGGTCCAAAACAGCATTTCTTTGGTCTTTTCCTTGCCCATATTCCCAACTTTAGCTGCTGGATTAGATGATAATTCATAAAACCTAACTGCATGATTGAAAATAGCACTGATTTGATTATGTATAGTTTTAAGATATGTCGGTGCATACTTATTACCCTTTTTATCACGAAGACTCATGATTTCATTTTGCCACGCAATAATATGAGCAGGCTTTATTTCATTAATCTTCTTGTCTGCAAAATATGGCAAGATTTTTTTATCAATGATTGTCTGCTTGGTCATCCAAGTATTCAGTTTTAAACGCTCTTTCATATCATTTGTATAGACTTCTACAAATGATGAAAAGTTCATATCCAGATTTCCACTGTGTTTCTCTAGGAAATCATGTTGCCACTCAAGCGCTTCTCTTTTTGTGGCAAAACCTCTTTTGGTTTTGCCCTTATTTTCACCTTGCCAATTACGATAATAGAAAAATGCATACCAAGTTCCTGTTTTTTTATCTTTATATGCTGACATATTTGTCACCGCCTTTCTTTGAGCCATACACTTTTTCATTAAAGTATGCTCTGCTTACTCTTCCAGATATCACAATGAAGCCATTCCTTTTTAACTCTGCGTTCATAACTCTTACCAACTTATAAGCATGAGCTTCTGATATCCCTAATTCAGTTGCCACTTCTTTAGCATGAATAAAAATTTCTTTTTTCATGTGATACCGCCTTTCAATTATTTTAACTAAACATATTTGTTTAATATATTTGAATTCTACTAAACATTTTTGTTTATGTCAATAGTATTCATAAAATTTATTAAACTTTTTTGTTTAACCTATTGTAATTATTATTTTATTTAGTATAATTGTGATATAAACATATTTGCTTAAAAAAGAGGTGTTTAGGTGGCTATTGGCGATAAAATAAAGAAAATTCGAGTAAAACGAGATATGACACAGAAGGATTTAGGTCTTGCTATAGGGTTTAATGTAAGGACCGCTGATGTCCGTATGGCTCAATATGAATCAGGTACGCGGGTACCAAAAGAAGCTGTAATTGTGAAAATTGCAGAAGTTTTAAAAGTTAATGCAGATTATTTGATGGCTCCTGCTATTGATAAGACAGAAGAGATCATACATGCATTAATATATTTGGACGAGTTGAATCAATTGAAGATGGAAGCTGAAGATTATACTACACCTGAAGGTGAGGAACTTAAACGAATTAAGTTGTCTTTGACATATTTGGATACTTATTTAGAAGAGTGGTATAAAAAGAAAAAAGCTCTTGAGAATGGTGAAATTACTCAAGAGGAATATTATGAGTGGAAGGTTAACTGGCCCGACAGTTCTTCTAAACATAAAGAAATCTTTAGCTAAGTAAATTGAACTTTAAATATAGATCGGAGAATGAGGATGGACATAGATTTTTCAAAATATTTCGGACTTCTTTTCGAAAAAGAACTGCAAGAGGCTAATGAATATAGAATACAATGTATGCCTAAGAAAATTTATAAATATGTTAGCCTACAAACAGAAAAAACATGCAAAAAGGATAATAAACGTTGTAATGATATTGATAACTTAAATAAGTTGAAATTCAACGCTCTTGAACAACAGTCAATATGGATGTCTAAGTTTGAGCACTTAAATGATCCATTTGAGTATAAAGCAATGTTTATAGATAGGGACAAACTTTTTGAAAAGGGTTGGAATATTGATTTTATAGAAGAATATCTAGATCGAATGAAGCTTAACTATAATATTGCTAGTTTCACAGAAAATTTGGTTGATAATATGCCTATGTGGGCTCATTACACAAATAACCATCAAGGTTTCTGTTTAGAATATACTGTGTTAAATGCAAAAATGCTATTTCCAATTTCTTACGAAGCCGATCGATTTGCTGTAGCTAGTATGCTAGTTAACATATTTTCAAAGATAGCTCCAATTGAAGAAGGCATGATTGATGATCAAGATACAGATTTTCAATTTTACATGTGGATGATTTCTCACTTTGGATTAATAAAACACGAAACATGGCGCTATGAAAATGAGCTAAGAGTACTCTATCCATCATTAAAAGTTGATGAACCTGGAGTTTTAGTAAACGCAATAGATTTAGGCTTACACCTTAGCGCAATTTATGTTGGCAACCAATGTTCCACTAGTAATCAAAAGAAACTAGTCGAGATTTCTAATAAATTAAAAACTCCCATTCATAAGATGCATTTAATTGAAGACGACGAAAAATTCAAATTAAGTACATATCCATTGTAAAATTTTAAAAATCTCCTTTTAATATCAATTTAATATCAAATAAACATTAAAAGAGCGCCAAACCCTTTAAATACAAGGGTCTGACGCTTTAAGTTTACTATTCCCACTCAATCGTAGCTGGTGGTTTACTCGTGATATCATAGCATATACGGTTCACATGGTTTACTTCGTTGACGATTCTGTTGGAGACTTTGGCTAGGATCTCGTGAGGGATTCTGGACCAGTCTGCGGTCATGAAGTCGGAGGTGTCAACGGATCTTAGGGCTACT
>PGZS01000264.1 GCA_002841435.1 Firmicutes bacterium HGW-Firmicutes-3
CTTTTTATGATGTTAAGAAAAAAAGAAATCAAACATCTGGAATGGTTCAACCTGGTATTCATTGCTTTAGCATCAATAATTCTGGCTGTTTCCGGGACCTTTGGTTTTGACAATGGCACCATTTATTATGCGGGAGAACCGTTGAGTATGGTTTTCTTTGTTCTCTTTATTGCTTTAATGATCGCGTTTGCGGTGTTCCCCATTATGGTTGTAAAGAAATCCAATCTTGATAGTGAATATCGTAGCGATCATATTCTGTTTATCGTGAGTGTTTCACAACTGGTCACATCAATTTTGTTGAATACATGGTTTTTGAGTATTCTTTATGGACAGGCTGTTGCGGTATTACTTCCTGCCCGGCTTATTACAAATATCTTCCTGATTCCGTTGTACACGATTATGCTCGTTGGTTTATTAAAAATACTTCCCAGCTTCATAAAACAACGTTAATCCTGGCTCCATTCTCAAAAGAGGCAACTATTCTTAGTTTGCCTCTTTCTATTTTACGCCCTCTCCCAACTACCTAGACAACCATTTGCATGATTGTTTGGATAAAACACCATTTTTGATCTTGTCTTAATTTCTATCTGGAAAAAAGCATTAAAACCAGTCAAATTTGCTCTGTTTGCTTGAGTATTACCTTAAAAGATAGTATACTAATACCGTCGCTAATTATAAGTATAATATAAAAAAACAGGCAAAATTATGATAAACACTCAGGAGGTTTTAAAAAATGGGATTAGTAACATCAACCGAAATGTTCAAAAAAGCTTATGAAGGTGGCTATGCTGTTGGGGCTTTCAATGTCAATAACATGGAAATTATCCAAGGTATCGTAGAAGCAGCCGCCGAAGAACAGGCTCCCCTTATTTTACAAGTATCGGCAGGTGCCAGAAAATATGCACATCCAGTCTATTTAAGAAAATTAGTTGAAGCAGCTATCGAGGTCACCGGCTTGGATATTTGTCTCCATTTAGATCACGGCGATGATTTCGAGATTTGCAAAACCTGCGTCGATAGCGGTTTTACCTCGATTATGGTTGATGGTTCAAGACATCCCTTTGATGAAAATATAGCCTTAACAAAAAAAGTGGTTGAATATGCTCATGATCACGGTGTCGTCGTTGAAGCTGAGTTGGGTAAACTGGCTGGTGTTGAAGATGATGTGAATGTTGACACGCCCAACGCAACCTATACCGATCCTGATGAAGCGGTCGAATTTGTTGAAAGAACCGGTTGCGATTCTTTAGCGATCACAATTGGTACCAGCCATGGTGCTTTCAAATTCAAAGGCGAACCTCAACTGGATTTTGAACGACTTTATAAAATTTCCGACCTGCTGCCCGGTTTCCCGCTGGTCCTTCATGGAGCATCCTCAGTTCCCAAAGAATTTGTGGATCTTTGCAATCAATATGGCGGACAAATCCCTGGTGCTAAAGGTGTACCTGAAGACATGTTACGAAAAGCAGCTAAATCAGGCGTTTGTAAAATCAATATCGATACCGATCTGCGTCTCGCGATGACCGCTTCGATCCGCCAGGTATTTGTTGAAAATCCCGGCTGGTTCGATCCCCGTCAATACTTGGGACCTGGGCGTTCCGCCATTAAAGCAATGGTTGCTCATAAAATTAAAAATGTCTTGGACTGTAGCCACAAACGATAATTTTTAATTATCCTTAACTCGTTTCTCCGTTTTTAGAGCATGTCGCAAAATAACTTTGGTTACTTGCGAACATGCTCTTTTTATGTTAATGGCGGTGTCTCGTTACTGCTCCCTGAGATCAGCTTAGACTTGAAGATGAACCACGCCGGGTGGGTCAAATTTATTCTTCGCACAGCACCGAAACTTAATTTATTTACCCGGCTTCCATGGTATAATAACCACAAAATACTACTTAAGGATTATAAATGAAAATAATTGTTATCACCGAAAATGAAA
>PGZS01000050.1 GCA_002841435.1 Firmicutes bacterium HGW-Firmicutes-3
GCGGTGATGGATGGACAGCTGGATGATTTTATAAATGCATATTTGAAGTGGATGGCAGTGCAAACCATTTAACTAAGGAGGAAAGCTTATGGCAACGTTACAACAAGTTGTATTTAAACTGGACAAAGAAGAATATGGCTTAAACATTATGAAGGTAAATGGGATTGAAAAATATCAAGAGGTTGTAAAAGTACCGAATGCACCGGAGTATATAGAAGGTATGATTAACCTAAGAGGTGAAGTACTCCCCATATTCAGTTTGAGGAAAAAATTCAACTTGACAGACAAACCTCATGATGATGACACAAAAATTATTGTTGTCAATACAAATGATATTAAGGTGGGATTTGTCGTAGATTCTGTAGAAGAGATTCTTCAGATTGATGAAGAAGTCATTGAAGTAGCGCCGGCCATCGTTGCAGGTATTAATAGAAAATATATAAAATCAGTTGCAAAAGTAGATCATCGCATGATTGTACTCATTGATATTGACTTAGTGGTAACAGATGAAGAAAAAATATCCTTAGGTGAAGTTATAGCAGAAGCATAGATAAGAGAGTTGTTCCATAAAATGGAACAACTTTTTCCATTTTATGGGAACTTTTACTTTCCTATTATTATAATTAGTGTTGAAACTCAGGTTGAATTATGGTATTATCTTTCTATGAAATACAAATGTATTTCCAGTAAGAACATACTTGGAAAAAGTGAGGTGTATCATGCCAGATCAAGCTAATTTTTATATTATACAAAGAAAGGCTTTACCGGAAGTATTTCTAAAGGTCGTACAAGCAAAACAATATCTGGAGAAGGAAAAAGCTATGACAGTTCAAGAAGCAGTTGAAGCCGTAGGTATCAGCAGAAGCTCTTTCTATAAATATAAAGATACCATTTTTCCTTTTTATGAGAATTCAAGGGGCAGGGCTATAACTTTAGGTATGCGGATTGATGATGAACCCGGTCTTTTATCTTTACTTCTTAATTGTATTGCCAAGTATCAGGCAAATATACTAACGATACATCAAACAATACCCATTAATGGTGTTGCAGATATTACATTTAGCATAGAGGTGTTACCGACAACAGGAGATGTTCAAGATATGGTCAATCATTTGATTGAGACAGAAGGCGTACATCAAGTTAAGATTTTAGCTAGGGAGTGATAGGATGGCAAAAATAGCGATTTTGGGATATGGTACAGTTGGATCAGGTGTGGTTGAGGTACTTAAAACCAATCAAATAAGTATTAACAGAAGAGCTGAAACAGATATTGAGTTAAAATATGTTTTGGATTTAAGAGAATTTCCAGGGTCGCCTATAGAGCATGTGTTAACGCATGACTATATGGACATATTGAAGGATGATGAAGTGGATATCGTTGTAGAAGTCATGGGCGGTATTGAGCCGGCGTATACATTTGTCAAGCAGGCCCTTGAAAAAGGGAAAAGTGTGGTAACATCAAACAAAGAACTGGTTGCAAAACATGGTCCTCATTTGCTTGAGATAGCAAAAAAAAAGCATGTGAATTTTCTTTTTGAAGCCAGTGTAGGTGGCGGCATACCAATTATACGCCCATTAAATCAATCTTTGACAGCAGATGAGATCTACGAGATAGAAGGTATTCTTAACGGAACCACGAATTATATCTTGTCTAAGATGAAAGATGAAGGTCTTGACTTTGATGTAGCATTAAAAGAGGCCCAAGACCTTGGTTTTGCAGAGCGTAATCCGGAATCTGACATTGAAGGTCATGATACCTGTAGGAAAATAGCCATCTTATCCTCATTAGCTTTTGGTTGGCACGTGGATTATGAAAATATTTATACAGAAGGCATTACAAAAATAACTCAAAAAGATATGGTTTATGCCAAAGCCATGGGTATGGACATCAAGCTTCTGGGCAGATGTAAAAAAGAAGGCGATCAAGTGTGTTTAGCGGTGATTCCGATGCTCATCGGCGCCAATCACCCATTGAACAATGTGCATGGTGTATTTAATGCCATATTAATTAAAGGCAATGTCATTGGTGAGGTGATGTTTTATGGTGCAGGCGCAGGCAAGCTGCCAACAGCCAGTGCGGTTGTTGCCGATATCATAGATGCTTCTAAGCATAAAGGCAAAAATATTATTGTACAATGGAGCATCAAGAAAATGGAGCTGATGCCAATGGCAGACGGGCACTTCAATTATTTCATCAGAGTCAAACTTCATCATGAAAAAGAAGGAAGAGCCTTTATTGAAAAAACATTTAATCATGTAGAGTGGGTTCAAGTCGAAGAGGATCCAAATTCAATAGGTTTTATAACAGATACCATACGAGAAGGCGATATTGCCTTAAATATTAAAAAATTAGATCATAATGAAGCCATCATAGCAGTCGAAAGTATGATACGCTTAGAAAGGTAGGTATAAGGATGAAGTATGTAGTCATTCTAGGAGATGGCATGGCAGATCGCCCTATAGCAAGATTAGGTAACAAGACACCTCTTCAGGTTGCCAAAAAGCCAAATATAGATGCATTAGCTATGAAGGGTGAGGTTGCCCTTGTGGATACAATTCCAAAAGGCATGGCACCTGGAAGTGATACAGCAAATTTGTCGGTTATGGGCTATAATCCCAAAATATACTATACAGGCAGATCTCCTCTTGAAGCCGTTAGTATGGGGATTAATATGGAGGCTGACGATATCTGTTTTAGATGTAACCTTGTCACACTGTCTGAAAAAGAGCCCTATGAAGATAAGATGATGCTCGATCATAGTGCTTCGGAAATTACCACAGAAGAAGCAGGAGAGCTGATTGCTGCAATTGACCAAGTGTTTTCAGATACCATTAAAAAGTTTTATCCGGGTATTTCTTATAGACATGCACTTATTTGGAAGAAAGGTTCATTAAATGTAGAGTTAGTACCACCCCATAATATTTTGGAAAGTAGTATTAAGGATTATTTGCCAAAAGGAGACTTTAGCGATTTAATTATGGAGATGCAGAAAACCAGCTATGCGCTATTAAACGACCACCCTATTAATCTGGATAGAGCCAAAAGAAAGCTTAATAAAGCCAATAGCATTTGGATATGGGGCGAGGGTACAAAGCCCAGTCTGACATCTTTTAGAGAAAAGTATGGTAAAAAAGGCGCCATGGTTTCAGCTGTTGACCTATTAAAAGGGATTGCCATCGCCAGTGAAATGACATCTATTGATGTAGAAGGCGCAGACGGTACTTTGCACACAAATTATGAAGGTAAAGTAAAGGCAACATTGGAAGCATTAAAGGATGGTCATGATTTCGTTTACTTGCATATTGAAGCACCGGATGAATGTGGTCATAGAGGTGAGTTGGAAAATAAGATACTTGCGATTGAACTTATTGATGAAAAAGTTGTCAAACCAATTGTTAAGGGTTTGACAGAGTTAGAAGAACCATATAGAATATTGATTATGCCGGATCATCCTACACCGGTGGAAATAAGGACACATACAACAGATCCTGTTCCTTATCTGCTTTATGACAGTCGTAGGGTGCTTGAGGATTATCTGACTTATGATGAAGTCATGGCA
Source organism: Firmicutes bacterium HGW-Firmicutes-3 (assembly GCA_002841435.1). Lineage (GTDB taxonomy): Bacteria > Bacillota > Clostridia > Lachnospirales > Vallitaleaceae > Petrocella. The sequence goes on from PGZS01000050.1 coordinate 3,561, forward strand.
GAAAAAAATGGTGTTCGATTTGAAGAAGGGCATGAACTTATGGGCTATTTTTTAGCAGAAGAATAAGTTTGGAAAACATATATTAGGAGGAAAGTAAAGTGTTAATTGTTAAAAAATTTGGCGGCAGTTCTGTAGCAGATCGGGATCGCGTATTTAATGTTGCTAAAAGGATTATAGAAGATTACGATCAAGGACATGATGTGGTCGTTGTATTATCAGCTCAAGGGGATACAACAGATGAATTACTGGCTAAGGCAAAAGACTATTGCAGCACGCCTTCAAAAAGAGAAATGGATATGTTACTTACAACAGGTGAACAGATATCTGTTTCCTTAATGGCGTTGGCACTTCAAGAGCTGGGTTATAATGCCGTTTCTTTAAATGCAACTCAAGCCGGTATGTACACCTCTTCTTCTTATGGGAATGCAAGACTTAAGAGTATAACAGGTGAACGAATTACTGAAGAATTGGATAGAAAAAACATCGTCATTATAACAGGGTTTCAAGGCGTCAATCGACATGATGATATTACAACGCTGGGCCGAGGTGGTTCTGATACAACAGCAGTGGCATTAGCAGCAACGCTGAATGCAGACAAATGTGAAATTTATACAGATGTGGATGGTATTTATACAGCAGATCCACGAATTGTTAAAACAGCAAAAAAATTACAGGAAATAACCTACGATGAGATGTTGGAATTGGCATCACTTGGTGCAAAAGTATTACATAATCGGTCAGTAGAAATGGCAAAAAAATATGGTGTTGAACTGGTGGTACGGTCAAGTTTGACGAGAGCAGAAGGAACTGTTGTTAAGGAGGAATGTACAGTGGAAAAAATGTTGGTAAGTGGTGTAGCAGCAGATAAAAACATTGCCAGGATAGCGGTAATTGGCATAGAAGACGAACCTGGTAAGGCGTTTAAACTATTTAGAATTATGGCAAAAGAGAATATAAATGTTGATATTATTCTTCAGTCCATTGGGAGAAATAATACAAAAGATATTTCTTTTACAGTAGATATTAATGATGCCTATCATGCCAAAGAAGCCATAGAAGCCCATCAAGAGTCCTTGAACTTTGAATCGGTTTCAGTAGATGAACATGTTGCTAAGGTATCACTGGTAGGTGCAGGTATGCAGTCAAATACCGGTGTGGCGAGTAAAATGTTTGAGGCTTTATATGATGCAGGCATTAACATTAAGATGATATCAACATCCGAGATTAAGATTTCATTATTGATTGACGAACGTTATACAGATGAAGCGGTAAACGCTATACATGAAGAATTTAGCTTAGGTCAATAACTCAGCTTCTAAAAAAATAACTCATAAAGACCATCTCGAATTAGAGATGGTCTTATTATTATATGAACGAATCCTCGCTTCTTGTCATACTTACCAAGATATGCTATAGTATTTATGCTTGATTAGAGTGTCAAAACTAATAACAGAAATCCTAATCGCTTCATGAAGTATAAAACATAGGGATTATTTGGATATAAGGAGAACTGGATGGATATTTATAAGGCATTGCAACAAGAATTCTCAATTCAGAGCTGGCAAGTGGAAAATACAGTCAAGTTAATTGATGAAGGGAACACAATACCATTTATTGCCAGATATAGGAAAGAAATAACAGGTTCATTGACCGACGAACTTTTAAGAGATTTATTTGATCGATTGTCTTATTTGAGAAATCTAGAGCAAAAGAAAGAACAAGTTGTAGCCACGATTCAAGAACAAGGTCAATTAACAGATGCTCTTAAACTCAAGATCAATCAAGCACAAACTTTAGTAGAGGTTGAAGATATTTATAGACCTTTTCGACCCAAAAAGAAAACAAGAGCGACAGTAGCAAAAAGTAGGGGTTTAGAACCCTTGGCCATGTATATCCTGTTACAACAGGGTAACGATTCTTTAGAAGAAATAGCAATAAAGTATGTAGATTCAGATAAAGAAGTATTTACAATAGAAGATGCTATAGCCGGTGCAAAGGATATTATTGCAGAAAGTATTGCGGATGAAGCCGATTATAGGAAATACATAAGAGAACAAAGTTTTGAATTGGGTATGATTCAATCAAAAGCAAAAAAGGATCAAGCAACAACCGTTTTTGAGATGTATTATGACTATGAAGAAAGCATTAAGAAAGTTGCACCTCATAGAATACTTGCCATAAACCGAGGTGAGAAAGAAAAGATACTGAATATTAAAGTCATCGTACCTGAAGAACGGCTTATTCAGTACTTGTGTATCAAAGTCATTAAAAATTCTAATAGTCTATACGCTGAACCCATAAGAGAGGCTATAAGTGATGCCTACAAACGTTTGATTGCACCTTCTATCGAAAGAGATATACGAAACGAATTAAGTGAAAAAGCTGAAGAAGGTGCCATAGATGTTTTTGGGAAAAATCTGACCCAACTGCTGATGCAAGCGCCCATATCCGGGAAAGTGGTTTTGGCACTGGATCCTGCTTTTAGGACAGGGTGTAAAATGGCTATAATCACTGGGAATGGTAAAGTGCTTGAAACAGGTGTCGTTTATCCAACAGCGCCTCATAATAAAATAGAAGAGGCAAAAGCCAAACTAAAACCTTTGATAGAAAAGCACAAAGTACAGTTGATCGCCATAGGTAATGGCACAGCTTCTAGAGAAACAGAACTCTTTGTCTCAGAAATGTTAAAAGAGATAAAAGAAAAAATTCAATATATCATCGTTAACGAAGCAGGGGCTTCGGTTTATTCAGCATCAAAACTCGGAACAGAAGAATTTCCTGAATTTGATGTAGCACTTAGAAGTGCTGTGTCCATTGGAAGAAGACTTCAGGACCCATTAGCGGAGCTGGTAAAAATCGACCCCCAGAGCATTGGCGTTGGACAGTATCAACATGATATGAATCAAAAAAGATTAGCAGAAGCCTTAACAGGTGTGGTAGAAGATTGTGTTAATCGAGTAGGCATAGACTTAAATACAGCTTCCCCTTCATTATTGGCGTACATATCCGGAATCAGCAAACCTTTGGCTAAAAACATCGTTACCTATAGAGAAGGTGTTGGCGTCTTCAAAAACCGAAAAGAATTGCTAAAAGTACCTAAATTAGGGCCAAAAGCCTATGAGCAATGTGCAGGGTTCTTGAGGATTCAAGGTGGAAAAAACATACTTGATCAAACAGGTGTTCATCCGGAAAGCTATGATGTGACCATTAAGCTTTTAGCAAAACTGGGACTATCTTTAGAGGATATCCATGAGCGAAAAGTCCAAATCAGTCAAAAAGTTAATAATCTTGAAGTTTACGCAAAGGAGCTTCAGGTAGGTATCCCAACATTGTCAGACATCCTCAAAGAACTGGATAAGCCCGGACGTGACCCAAGAGATGAGATGCCATCCCCGATTTTGCGCGTGGATGTATTGGATATGAAAGACCTAAAAGAAGGCATGATACTTAAAGGGACCGTTCGAAATGTTATTGATTTTGGTGTTTTTGTGGATATTGGGGTGCATCAGGATGGCTTGGTGCATATATCACAAATGACGGACCGGTATATCAAACATCCCCTAGAAGTCGTGTCTGTTGGGGACGTGGTTGAAGTGCAGGTTATGAAGATTGAACTAGAGAAAAAGCGCATAGGCTTAACCATGAAAATCAACAGTGGTAAATCTTAAGACTACATTGGATAAGGTAGACTAATGGTAATATAGGAGGTCGTTATGGCAAAAGAAATCAAGGTATCAGGGAAACTGATTGTGAAGGACGTGGTAGCATTCATGTTTTATCACAACTATAGCAGATGGGGCGGACGCTTAACGGCACTACTTGGTGTTCTTGGGCTTATTTTGGCACCGATATTTTTAATGAATAAGGATATATTGAGTGCATTAATTTTTGCGTTTTTAGCGTTCGCATATATTGTGGTAACACCTCTTGACTTTTATGCAAAAGCGAGACGCCAAATTCATATGAACCCTGTATTTAAGAATAAGATGACATTTATTTTTGAAGACGACCTATTAAGAGTAAAGTTATATACAGGTGCTTCACAAGTTGCATGGCAAGAGGTCACCAAGGTTGTTATGCTTAAAGAAATAATATTCGTCTATCTACAAGATAACCATGCTTTGATTATTCCGAAAAGGAACTTTTTAAAAAAAGATGATTATGAAGTTGTAGGAAGACTTATTGAAGAAAAGAAATTATCAATACATAAGGATAAAAGAATGGAAGAAAAACTAAATGATCAAGAAAATCTATGAATCAAAAACCGAAACGGAAACTCAAGCTATTGGGGAGAAGTTAGGAATGGTAGCAAAACCTGGTGAAGTATTTTGTTTGGATGGAGAACTGGGTGTCGGCAAAACCATTTTTACAAAAGGTTTTGCAAAAGGTCTTAATATCCATGAACATGTGACAAGCCCGACATTTACCATTTTAAATATTTACGAAAGTGGGCGTTTGCATTTTTATCATTTTGACGTCTATAGAATATCGGATGCTTATGAATTAGAAGAGATTGGATATGAAGATTATTTTTATGGCCAAGGCGTAACTATGGTTGAGTGGGCATCACGTATTGAAGAGCTTGTTCCAAAAGGTGCCAGATACATAACCATCGAAAAGGACTTAAGTAAAGGCTTCGATTATAGAACGATTACCATAGAAGAAGGTGATTAAGTGAAAGTATTGGCAATAGAGAGTTCAGCTATGGTGGCGGGTGTAGCGATTATTGAAGACACCAAGATTATTGGTGAGTATATTCTGAACAACAAAAAAAATCATGCACAAACCATTATGCCGATGATGGATTCTCTCAAAGAACAACTGGGTTTGGATTTATCAAGCTTGGATGCTATTGCAGTATCTAAGGGGCCGGGATCTTATACCGGTCTTAGAATTGGTAGTGCCACAGCTAAGGGTTTGGCACATGTACTGGGCATCCCTATAATTGGCGTATCCACCATTGAAAGTATGGCTCATAACATTCAGGTGACAGATAAAATCATATGTCCCATGTTGGATGCCAGAAGGCAACATGTTTTTTCAGGCGCTTTTGTTTATGAGGGTAATACAATGAAAAATATAATACCCATTGACCAGTTGAGTGTGTCTGACATATTAGAGCAACTTAAAACATATAATAAGCCTATCCTATTTTTGGGAGATGGATTTGAAGCTCATGAAAGCATCATCCGTAGCTATTTTTCAGAAGATAAAATCCTGGTTGCAAGAGCCATTGAATTTTTACCTAGAGCTTCTACATTGGGGTTCTTGGCCATAGAAAAATATAAAAAAGGTGAATGTGAAGATTATCTAACCCATCAGCCTAATTATTATAGATTGTCACAAGCAGAACGAGAATATGAGGAAAAGTTGAATGGAGATTCGTGAAATACTTGAAAAAGATGTGGAGCAAGTTTATGCCATAGAGTTGGAGGCTTTTTCATCACCTTGGTCGAGAGAATCTATTCTAATGGAAGTTGTCAGCCCGAGAAGTCATTATCTTGTCATGGAAAATGAAGGCGAAATAATTGGTTACGCAGGTCTGTGGAAAATTTTTGATGAGGGACATATCACCAATATTGCTGTAAAAAAAGGTTTTCAAAATAGGGGATTGGGATTAATCTTAATGGAGAGACTTATGGAGCATGCACAAGAAAACCAAATTGAAAAATTAACACTGGAAGTAAGATGTGGTAATTTTCAAGCATTGAAACTATACAAAAAGCTTGGCTTTGTTGAAGCGGGACGTCGGAAAGGGTTTTATGACCTTCCTAAAGAAGATGCTATTATTATGTGGAAAGCGCAACTTAAATAATATGAACAGTTTTTCACTTGAATTCCACTAGAATTATGATACAATTCTAGTGGAAGATGCTCAGAGTAGGAACTGGCCATACAAATCAAGGAGGTAATTATGAAGGAAATAGATACATTATTGATTAATAGTATTCGTATTTTGTCAGCCGAGGCTGTACAAAAAGCAAATTCAGGACACCCGGGACTCCCTATGGGTGCGGCACCGATGGCTTATGAATTGTGGGCCAACCACATGAACCATAATGGAAAAGATCCAAATTGGGTTAATAGGGACCGTTTTGTGCTATCTGCCGGACATGGTTCTATGTTACTTTATTCATTGTTGCATTTATTTGATTATGGGTTAACCATAGATGATATTAAGTCTTTTAGACAGTGGGATAGTAAAACACCTGGCCATCCTGAATTTGGTCATACGGTTGGTGTTGAGACCACAACAGGTCCACTTGGTGCAGGATTTACAAACGCTGTTGGTATGGCAATGGCCGAAGCTAATTTGGCAGCCAGATTCAACCAGGATCAATTGGATATTATTAATCATTATACCTACACAATTGTTGGTGACGGTTGCTTAATGGAAGGTATAACCTCAGAAGCAGCATCACTTGCGGGGACACTCAAACTTGGTAAACTGATTACACTCTATGATTCAAATAGCATTACGATTGAAGGTAGTACGGATTTAGCCTTTACAGAAGATGTTGGGGCACGTTTTAAAGCTTATGACTGGGAAGTCTTTGAAGTTGAAAATGGAAATGACCCGTTAGCTATAGGGTTAGCGATAGAAAAAGCGAAACAAAATCTTGACCAACCATCACTGATTATTGTCAAAACATTAATCGGTCATGGATGTCCTGCTAAAGAAGGTAAGCACAGTGCCCATGGAGAACCTCTAGGTGATGACAACATTGCCGAGACAAAGAAGAACTTAGGCTGGCCTGAATCAGAGAGCTTCAAACTACCGAAAGAAGTCTATGAGCATATGACAAGCATTAACAATAAAGGCGTATTAGCTCAAAAACAATGGCAAGACAAGTATGATGACTACAAAGAAAAATATCCAAAACTTGCCTTAGAACTTGAAAGCTATCTAAATGATGAGCAAGATTTAAGTGCTTTGGAAGATGACGCTTTTTGGACATTTGATGAAAAACCAAATGCTACAAGATCTATTTCGGGAGAAGTTATTCAAAAGCTTGTTAAAATCATTCCTAATTTATTTGGTGGTGCAGCAGATTTGGCACCTTCTACCAAAACCTATATGAATGGACAGGGCGATTTTTCTGCGGATCATTATGAAGGTATGAACATTCATTTTGGTGTCCGTGAGTTAGCAATGGCAGGAATAGGCAATGGCATTAGTATTCATGGTGGCTTTAAAGCCTTCGTTTCTTCGTTTTTTGTCTTTAGTGATTATATGAAGCCAATGGCAAGACTATCAGCTATCATGCATCAACCGTTAATCTATGTCTTAACCCATGACAGTATTGGTGTAGGAGAAGATGGGCCAACCCATCAGCCGATTGAACAGCTATCTATGTTAAGAACAATGCCTAACTTCACGACCTTTAGACCAGCAGATGCCAAAGAAGTAGCAGCTGCTTGGTACTATGCGGTGACGAATAAAAAGACACCTACGGCTATTGTTCTGACCAGACAGAATGTTCCTTTTTATAAAGAATCAGGAAGAGAAGCCTTAAAAGGTGGCTACATTTTATCAGATTCAATTAAGTCAACACCGGACTTGATACTTATGAGTTCCGGATCAGAAGTTGAGTATATTTACGAAGCGGCAAAAAAATTAAGAGCAGACGGTATGGATGTCAGAGTCGTCAGTATGCCATCTATGAATCTTTTTGATGGACAACCAGCAACCTATAAAGAAGCTGTATTGCCGAAAGAATGTCGAAAGAGAATTGCCATTGAGGCGGGAGCAACAGCTACTTGGTATAAATACGTCGGCTTAGATGGTAAAGTACTCGGTATTGACACTTTTGGAGCTTCAGCACCGGCCTCAAAAGTATATGAAGCATATGGTATAACAACAGAAGCTGTATATCATGCAGCAAAAGAGCTATAAGATATAAATTTAAAGCTGTCCTCTTGTTGATTTTCTAACGAGAGAGGCAGCTTTTATTATATATAGGGTTAAAGTGTCAGCATGCCTAGAACCTTAGGGATATTTATGTTATAATATTGACACCAAAACTAAAAAACAATAAAGAAAGTTAAAGTGTCAAAACTAAGTTTCTCTAAATTACATAAAATATATAGGTTACGTTGATACACGCATAACTATATACTGTATGTAAAAGTTCAACGATATAGTTTTGACACTTTAACCAAGATTAGAGAGAGAAGTAAAACTATGTTAGATTTATGTTTGTTAGGAACAGGCGGTATGATGCCATTGCCCAATAGATGGTTAACATCCCTGATGACAAGATACAACGGTAGTAATTTATTGATTGATTGCGGTGAAGGCACTCAAATTACCCTTAAGCAAAAAGGCTGGAGTTTTAAGGCTATTGATACCATTTGTTTTACACATTTTCATGGCGATCATACAAGTGGGTTACCCGGATTACTCTTAACTATGGGGAACTCGGATCGAAAAGAACCCTTAAAAATCATAGGACCTAAAGGTGTTATACGTGTCGTTAACGGACTTAGGGTGATTGCTCCGGAATTACCTTTTGAAATAGAGTTTATAGAGCTTGAAGATGATTTTAACCTTATTGAGTACAAAGGCTATCAGATTGAAGCGTATAAATTGAATCATAAAGTAACTTGCTATGGTTATAATATCATTATCAACAGATCCGGAAAATTTGATATGGATAAAGCCAAAGCGGCTGATATTCCAATTAAATATTGGTCAGTATTACAAAAAGGCGATAATGTTCTTCATGAAGAACGTCTGTTGACACCGGATATGGTTCTAGGTGAGGAAAGAAAAGGCATTAAAGTAGCTTATTGTACGGATACAAGGCCGGTAGACAATATCGTCATACACGCAAAAGAAGCAGATTTATTTATATGTGAAGGTATGTATGGTGATCCGGAGGAAGACAATAAAGCTAAGGAATATAAGCATATGACCTTTTGGGAAGCGGCAGAATTAGCAAAAGCGGCTCATGTAAAAACAATGTGGCTAACCCATTTTAGTCCGGCGTTGGTTAAGCCAAAAGATTTTGAATACGTGGCGCAGAAGATATTTCCAAGCAGTTATGTTGCAAAAGATCGACAGTCCATAACGTTAAAATTCGAAGACTAGTTCGCTAGACTCATATTTAAAACTATTTTTCCGATATATTTATTGAAGTGCTTAAAGTTGTAAAGCCTTGCATGTAAATAAACCTGTTGTACAAGGAGGATATCTATGAGAAAGATTATTGCCGTACTGGTCCTAATAGGATTAGGAGCATTATTGTTTTTAAATCCAAGCATATACAACAAGAATAAGGAAGAAGAAACGAAAAGACTGTTTGATGATGTTATTGAAGAAAAAGAGATTCTACCTCTGGCACAAGCCAATACAGGCATATTAACATTCAATGTGGAAAAGCTTCAAAAAAGTCCTTATGAGATTATTAAGTTCAATACCATGCTCATGAAAGTCATGTATTCAGGAAAGCTATCAGAAGAAGAAGTCATGTTATTAGCAAAAGTCCAGAGGACTTATTATGCTGAAGCATTATTGGAACAAAATCCTGAAGAAGAACATATGGCTAGTATTGTTGAAGAAGTCAGAAGAGCTAATGAAGGAAAGGATCACATTGTAGATTATAGAATTTTGTTGCCGGAATATAGCCCAACAGATAATACTTTGGCATTTGTAAAAGTCGTATTTATACCAAACAGTGTGGGAAAAAGTGAAAATATTCAACAACAGTATGTATTAGAACGACTGGACGGACTTTGGTTTATCAAGGGTTGGGTACCGATTGACGACACAATCACTATAGAATAGTAGGGAACAATAATGAAAAAAGAAAAAGATATGATTATATTGGCCATTGAAACATCATGTGATGAAACATCAGCGGCAGTTGTTAAAAATGGTAAAGAAATTCTGAGTAATGCCATATCTTCACAGATTGAACTACATGCCAAATTTGGTGGTGTGGTTCCGGAAGTGGCATCTCGCATGCATGTAGAGAAAATGAATCCGATTATAGATGAAGCTCTAAAGGAAGCAGGGATTACCTTTGCCGACTTAGATGCAATAGCGGTTACTCATGGACCAGGGCTGATTGGTGCTTTACTTGTTGGTTTGGCTGAGGCAAAGGCCATTGCTTTTGCCCTAGATATTCCTTTAATAGGCGTACACCATATTGAAGGTCATATATCCGCAAATTATATTGAACACGATCTAGAACCACCCTTTTTATGCATGGTAGTCTCAGGAGGGCATACACATTTAGTTGAAGTCAAAGATTATGGTAGCTATACGATAATAGGGCGAACAAGAGACGATGCTGTAGGTGAAGCCTATGATAAAGTAGCAAGAAGCATCGGACTGGGCTATCCTGGTGGTCCTAAAATGGATGTATTGGCAAAAAAAGGTAATGGAAAAGCCATTAATTTTCCAAGAACATACTTAGAACAAGGATCTTATGACTTTAGTTTTAGTGGTATAAAATCTGCCGTTTTAAACTATCTGAATCAGATGAAAATGAAAAATGAGGCCATCAATCCACCTGATGTAGCTGCATCTTTTCAAGAGGCGGTTATAGAAGTCATTACAAATAAGACGATGATGGCAGCAAAGAATCTGGGATTAAGTAAAATAGCTCTTGCGGGTGGTGTCGCCTCAAATAGTCGACTTCGAGAAGAAATGCACCGAAAAGCAAAAGAAAATGGCTATGAGCTCTACTACCCTTCACCAATTTATTGTACAGATAATGCAGCCATGATTGGTGTGGCAGCCTATTATGACTATAAAAACGGTATACAGCATGATATGTCGCTGAACGCCTCATCTAACATTCAGTTCGGTTAGATAGACTAATAAATATGAGGTCGCTATGGAAATTAATGTAATAGTCTTAGCAGCAGGTATGGGAAGTCGAATGCAACATCATAAAAATAAGCAATTTATACATCTAGCAGGATATCCTATTTTGTTTCATACATTGATGGTCTTTCAAAAAATGAAAGCTATTCACAACATCTTTCTGGTCGTAAGAGAAGATGAAATGTCTTATGTAGAAAAAAACATACTCACTCTAAAAGATTTTTCAAAAGTTATAAAAATGGTAAAGGGCGGGAAAGAAAGACCGGATTCAGTCTACAACGCTTTAAAGTGTATTGAAGGTGAAGGCTTAGTATTGATTCATGACGGTGCAAGACCTTTTGTCAAGGAAGAAGATATCTTAAGACTCATTCAGGTAGCTCTTGAAAGTAAAGCTGCCGTTTTGGGTGTACCTGTTAAGGACACAATAAAAAGTGTTGATGCAAATCATATGGTAATAAAAACACCGGATCGAAGTTTACTATGGACAGTTCAAACCCCTCAAGCCTTTGAATTGAATCTGATTAAGCAAGCTTATGAAAAACGATATGCGTATTCTAAAGATTTTTGGGATGATGCCATGTTGGTGGAAGAACTAATGGATCATGATGTAAAAATGGTGGAAGGCTCTTATGAAAATATTAAAATCACCACGCCATCTGATTTAGCATATGGTGAATGGATTGCAAAGAACTTAACAGATGATTAATTTCGGAGGATGTTATGCCAAAAAGAAAGGAACAGGAAGAGTTGGACAAAGATGAGCGCATCAAAAAACATGTTAGGAGTCATCCGAGTCAAAATGAAAAAGGACTACAACGACTAAACAGGATTGAGCCTAAACATAAACCTATGAAGAAAAAAAATATCAATCTTCTAGATACCTATGAAAAGTATGGGGACGATTTCGAAGGCTATGAGGAGTGAATATTTTCATACAAGTCAAATGCGCTTAAAGTTATCTGACAACAATAGGATTCTGTAGAATTTAAATGGTAATGATTGAAAACAAAAGCCGCTATAAGTCTTTAATAGAGCGGTTTTTAGATGTTTATCACTTAAAAAAACGCTGTATTCTAGATTGGTAAAAAAAAATAGAAAAGTGTTGACACCACTAAGGAGATATGATAAATTAATTAAGCGCCAATAAGTGCGCAAGCGTACATCTGGAGAGGTGTCCGAGTGGCTTAAGGAGCTGGTCTTGAAAACCAGTGATCCCGAAAGGGACCGTGGGTTCAAATCCCACCT
>PGZS01000265.1 GCA_002841435.1 Firmicutes bacterium HGW-Firmicutes-3
AAACGTCACCCTCTTTTTCACTTTCTGGGGATTGAATGCCCTCAGAAAAAGCGATGGAAAAGGCCACAACAAGAACTTTATCGAAAAAATGTTTGGCGCAATGATGCCAAAAGGGGCAAGAAAACTGCCGCTGTCCACGATGAATATGCTCGGCGCCGGCCCAGCCATGATCAAAGGCATTATGAAAAAGAAGCACGTTGACGATCTCGACACGATGATCAAAAAATCTCAAAAAGCCGGAGTCCGTTTTATTGCCTGCACCATGAGTATGGATCTGATGGGCATCAAAGAAGAAGAACTGATTGACGGAATTGAATATGCGGGCGTCGGAACCTATATCGCCAGCAACGAAAATGCCGGAACAACCTTGTTTGTATAAAACAAAATTGCATTAATCCAGACCATTTTATAGATATTATCAGACAGGCTGTTGCAGAATAGAAATTTCTGTAACAGCCTGTTTACATAGCTTAACCAAACCTTTATTTCATCGTTGCTCGGGTGATAAAACTTGCTTTCATTTGTAAAGATCGTGAATTTATGATAAAATACAGGTGGAAGGAAGTGAGTAAAATGCCAAAGTATTGTCCTAGATGTACTTACATTTTGAGTATTGGCGATACAAAATGCAGTTTTTGCGGCATGGTCATAACAACGGGAGTCGTTGTTGATAAGAAGTTCGCTGATGAATTCCTTAACGAGGAAATGACAGAAAAAACAAGTTTTCCAAGAGCATTTATGGATGGCGGCAGGGATATGATGCCTGCTAAAGAAACAAAACAACTTCAAACAGATGATGAAGCGCTGACAGATGAAATAATAGCAGATGAAATTATCGGCGACAAATTATTCAGTTTTGAAACCGAGAAAGGTTTTGAAGTTGAGAGTATCTCAAGAGGATTGTTAGATCAGGGCAGAGAAATGACACCTGCCGTTGAAACCCGAATCCTGACAGCAGACGATGAGCTGTTTGCAGAAGAAATGATCGGAGATGAAATCATAGCTGATGGATTTATGGCGCTTAAGAATCGACCGAATCTTCCCAAATCGATGCAGCTAAGATGAGTGAGAGATGACTAAATGATGAATAATCAAAAAAATGCAGAAAAAAACGAAGCGTCCGGTAATGCGCTTATCTGATTACAATAATTGTTTAGACAATTATTGTAATTTCAGAAAGTGATAGACCGGATGCTTTTTTTATTGGAAAAAACAAAAGAAGTTTGACAAAATCGGCTAATCGTACTATAATTAAGAAACAAATTATTAGTTAGGAGCTATTCTTAATCATGAAAAATAAAAAGATCCAAATGTATATAGATATGATCCGCGGGGCCGGATTGAAAGCCACACCGCAACGGATTAGTGTGCTAAAGGTATTGTCAGAAATGACCTCTCATCCCAGTGCCGATATGTTGATGGAAGCCCTCGAAAATCAGGGATACGTCATGTCGGTGGGGACGATTTATAATATCCTCGAAACTTTCTCAGAAAAAGGTCTGATCCTAAAACTGAAAGATAATCAGGAAGTAATGCGTTTTGACGCGAATACGCAGTTTCATGTGCATATCTACAACAAGGAAAACAACGGCATCTGTGATTATTATGATCCGGAACTGGAAGTGCTACTCGCCGATTATTTCAAGAACAAACTGCCTGAAGATGTTTCCCTGAACCGTATGGAAGTATCGCTTTTTGCCTGATCAAAATTAAGAAAGCAACTCTTAATCTACCAACAAAATTGAATAAATTATAATATCTAAAAAGTCTGATGCTCTGGTATCAGGCTTTTAAAATTTTTTGAGAGCGGCAAGAATAACAAATATTTACCATGAATCATTCTTGACAAATATTTATTCCAGTTCTATAATTGAGACATGATTTTAATAGGAGTGATTCTTTAAAAGAAACTAATAAATTTAAAATCAGTCG
>PGZS01000266.1 GCA_002841435.1 Firmicutes bacterium HGW-Firmicutes-3
AAACGTCACCCTCTTTTTCACTTTCTGGGGATTGAATGCCCTCAGAAAAAGCGATGGAAAAGGCCACAACAAGAACTTTATCGAAAAAATGTTTGGCGCCATGATGCCAAAAGGAGCAGCCAGACTACCCTTGTCGATGATGAATATGTTAGGAGCCGGTCCGGCGATGATCAAAGGCATTATGAAAAAGAAACATGTTGATGATCTCGATACGATGATCCAAAAAGCTCAAAAAGCAGGGGTTCGTTTTATTGCCTGTACGATGAGTATGGATCTGATGGGCATCAAGGAAGAAGAACTGATTGACGGGATTGAATACGCTGGGGTGGGAACCTACATTGCCAGCAATGAAAATGCCGGAACAACCTTGTTTGTATAAAACCAAACGGCATTAATTCAGACCATTTTATAGATAATATCAGACAGGCTGTTGCAGAATAGAAATTTCTGTAACAGCCTGTTTACATAGCTTAACCAAATCTTTATTTCATGATTACCCAGGCAAATAATCTTTCTTTCATTTGTAAAGATCGTGAATTTATGATAAAATGCAGGTGGAAGGAAGTGAGTAAAATGCCAAAGTATTGTCCAAGATGTACTTACATTATCGGATTTGGCGATACCAAGTGCAGATTTTGCGGCATGGTTTTAACGACTGGTTTCGTTGTAAATGAAGCGATCGCTGATGAATTCCTTACTGAGGAAATGACCGAAAAAACAAGTTTTCCAAGAGGTTTTATGGATGGTGGCAGAGATATGATGCCTGCCAAAGAAACAAAGCTGCTTCAACCAGATGATGAAGCACTGAGCGATGAAATGATCGCAGATGAAATTATCGGCGACAAATTATTCAGCTATGAAACCGAAAAAGGTTTTGAGGTTGAGAGTATGTCAAGAGGATTATTGGATCAGGGCAGAGAAATGACACCTGCAGTTGAAACCCGAATCCTGACAGCAGACGACGAGCTGTTTGCAGAAGAAATGATCGGAGATGAAATCATTGCAGATGGATTTATGGCGCTTAAGAATCGTCCATATAATCTTCCCAAATCGATGCGACTGTGATGGGTGAGAGATGACTAAATGATAATTAATCAAAAAATGGAGAAAACGAAGTGTCCGGGGATGCGCTAATCTGGTTACAATAATTGTTGCAGACAATTTGAAGTAATGCTTAGATAGCGATAAACCGGATGCTTTTTTTATTAGAAAGATCAAAAGAGGTTTGACAAAATTAGAGAATCATACTATAATTAAGAAACAAATTATTAGTTAGGAGTTATTCTTAATCATGAAAAATAAAAAGATCCAGATATTTACCGAGATGATTCGCAGTGTTGGATTAAAAGCCACACCGCAACGGATCAGTGTATTAAAAGTATTGTCAGAAATGACCTCTCATCCCAGTGCTGATATGCTGATGAACGCTCTTGAGAATCAGGGCTATGTAATGTCGGTAGGAACGATATATAATATCCTGGAAACATTCTCAGAAAAAGGCCTGATTCTAAAACTGAAAGATAATCAGGAAGTGATGCGTTTTGACGCAAATACCCAGTTTCATGTCCATATCTATAACAAGGAAAACAATGGTATCTGTGATTACTACGATCCGGAACTGGAAGTGCTACTATCTGATTATTTCAAGAATAAACTACCTGAAGATGTTTCCCTTGATCGAATGGAATTGTCGCTTTTTGCCTGATCAAAATTAAGAAAATAACTCTTGATCTAGCAGTATACGTGAATAAATTTTAACATCTAGAAAGTCTGATGCTTAGGTATCAGACTTTTGTCATTTTTTGCTGAGGATCTCGACAAATATTTACTAAGAATCATTCTTGACAAATATTTATTCCAGTTCTATAATTGAGACATGATTTTAATAGGAGTGATTCTTTAAAAGAAACTAATAAATTTAAAATCAGTCG
>PGZS01000051.1 GCA_002841435.1 Firmicutes bacterium HGW-Firmicutes-3
CTAAAATATGGCTGACTCAATATTCTGAGTCAGCCACTTTGAGCTTTTCTTACTATTAAAAATTTATTCTACATCAAAATTTCTCATTAAATCCTCAAAAGTATCACGGCGACGAATAAGCCTAACATCACCTTTTCCTGTAATTAGTACTTCTGCCGGTCTTAAACGGTTGTTATAATTAGAAGCCATACAATAACCATAAGCACCTGCATCTAAAACACCCAGTATGTCACCTTCAAGAATCTCCGGTAACAGACGTTCTTTAGCGATGATATCACCACTTTCACAGATGTTACCTACAATATTGACGGTTTCATTTTTCACTGACTTCACATCCGAATTTCTATAGATCTCAATATCATGATGACTGTCATACATAACCGGACGTTTTAATATGTTAAAGCCAAGATCTGTCCCGATGTATTTTGTATCGTAATTGTATTTAACAGCATATACTTCACCGAGTATAAGGCCAGATTCTGCAGATATATATCTACCTGGCTCAATCTTAAACATAACTTTCTTACCATATGCTGTGGCAAATTCTTCAAATACTTTATCCAATTTTTTGCCAAGGTCCTTTAAGTCTAAACGTTCTTGCCCAGCTAATTTGTTATAGGGTATGCCAAAACCACCACCAATGTCAATAAACTCTAAATTCTCAAACTGCTTTGCAATGGTAAATAAGGATTTGACACCTTCTATATACTTGTCGCCTTCCATGAACAAAGAACCGATGTGCTGATTGATACCCACCAATTTAAGATCATATTGACTGAGTACACTTTTAACTTCCTCCACTTTGTTTGGATCCACACCGAACTTGGTTTTTTTACCGCCTGTCACTACTTTTTCATGATGACCGGCACCAACACCAGGGTTAAATCTGATACAAATTGAACCACCCTTGTTGATTTTTCCATAAAGCTCCAATTGAGAGATGGAGTCAACACTTATAAGTATATCTCGGTCTATAGCAAACTGCATTTCTTCTGAAGATACATTGTTGCTGATATATAGGATCTGTGACGGTAAGAAACCAGCTGCTAATTCCAAATGAATCTCACCAGGTGACATCGCATCTACATTTAATCCTTCTTCACGGGCTATTTTCAGTAAAGACAAGTTACCATTGGCTTTAACAGAATAGTTAACAGAAAAATTCGGGTACTGAACAAGGTTTTTTAACTCTTTACACCTGGTTCTAAAAATTTCTTCGCTGTAGACATACAAAGGGCTTCCATATGTCTTTATAAGTTCAATGGGGTTTGTACTTCTAAAAAAATCGGTTTCAGTAGTAATTTTGTTGTGATAGGCTAACATGTGCTTCCTCCTGTTTGATTATTGCTTTTCTTGACTGTCAAGAATCGTGATTTCATTAATAAAGGCTTCTCGTATCAGATGAACCAAGGTGCTATTTTTTGAATAAAGACTTTGCTTTAAAGTACCTGCAAGTACTTCCTTTGTGTCCGCAATGATTTTTATGGATGTACTTGGTGCATTAAAGTAATGAATATGTTTGATGCCATCCAAATCTCTTGGTGATAAAATCACCACTTTAAGTCCACGTATAACTGCTTGACGAATATCTTCCTTCACCATTTCAAGCACATTATTGTCACATGAAAGATAAATTCTAAGTTCAGCCATTTGTATTATATTCTTTAATTTATTAATAATGTGCTTTTCGTCCCCGATGGTAATATAAGGTTCCTGTTTGAGTTGGGAAAAATCTAACTTTTCTTCAATTACTTTGATCTGTTCTTCGAAACTTCTTTTTGCATTCTTTATGAGTTCCACTTTTGGGACAGGTGTATATTTCATGGATGCCGCTTCCGTCACATAAGCATAGCCTTTATCTACCAAACTGGACAAAGCTGCATAAGCGTTAGATCTGGAAATACCGGATAATTTTGCTGCTTCATAACCTGTAATCTCATGATGACGACACAGTTCAATATAAATAATGGCTTCCTGTTGCGTAAAACCAATTTTTTTCAAAGCATTAACCAACTCCATAAGCATTCTCCTTAGTGGTTCTTCATGGTACTACTATAAATTAAATGAGAATAAATGTCAAGGAAAAAAGATGCTTAAAGTTAATTACACTTCAAACATCTTCTGATAATCCATATGATTGCCTATTAATGATTTATATAATAGTCATATAAAACATTATACCGTTCTCTATTTTTACCCATATCCGAATAGCCCATTCTTGAAGCCGATCTAAAATGCACCACTTTATTCTGATCATCAAAATAAAACTCAATATCATCCTTGTATCGCATCAAACCTGTGGTAAAGACCAACCTTAAGTAGTCTGCCTTTTCTTCAACAATTTCTGCATTACCATAAGCTTTGACCGCTAACTTTATCCCATCCTTTGTTAATTTTAGAGTTTCTTTATATGGAAACGGTTCAACCTTTTTATCCTCATCCGTTGTTTGACTGGAAACGGCATTAGGTGATTGTGGCATATCTGTAAGCCTACCCTCCACTACCCCCAACTTCGGTGCTTTATTATTAGCGGTGAACATTGTTATGAATACACCTGACACCATAACGACAACTATAATTGCAATCCACATTTTTATTTTATCCTTTCTGTTTCTTATTGGCTTCATTCATCACATCTCCCAGTTCATCCAACCACTTTACATATTTCAAGTAGTTATCATAATCAATACCTGTTGCCATTGCTAAAGCTTCCGGTATTTTTTGTGCTTTTTTTTCCAATGACCATCCTTTTTCTGTAATCACCAAGTGTATTCTTCTATGATCTCTTAGATGTTTTTCTTTAGTGATATAGCCTAGCTTTTCAAGTTTCTGAATAATTGGGGTTAATGTTCCTGTTTTCAGTTCCAGTTTGTGACTTAGATCTTTAAAATCTATAATTTCCTCTTCCCACATAACCAACATGACCAAATACTGTGGGTACGTCAAACCTATTTTTTCTAATATCGGTTGATAGATTCTAATAATCGCCCTTGATGTTTTATACAATCTAAAACAGAGTTGATGGTTCAGTAACAAAGGGTTTGAATACATTTCGCACCTACTTTCTGAAAATCTTTACGATAGGCATGGCCAGTAGTCGATCCACCTGAGCTTTTTTACCCAGTTTCACAAAAACTTCACTGTAAGTGGGGTACGGATGAATGATGTTGGCCATTTTTGTTAAAGGTTGGCCTAAGGTTTTTAGAACCTGTACTTCACCAATCATCTCGCCACCTCGTTCACTAAGAATAGAGGCACCTAAAATCTTAAATTTCTTGTCTAAAATCAGCTTAACGCTTTCAATGGATACGCCTTTCGTTTTGGTGCGATCCAGATTATTAAGATCATAGTCATAGACCAAGATTTGATCACCATATTGATCTCTTGCTTCTTTTTCTGTCATACCTGCTCTGGCTAATTCCGGATCCGTGAACGTCACCCAAGCAACATGATCATAGGTGATTTTACGTTTAATGGGTAGGAAAGCATTCTTTACAGCCAGTATACCTTGCACGTTGGCCATATGTGAAAACTGATAAGGTCCTACAACATCACCAACGGCATAAATATGCTTTTGGGTTGTTCTTAAGAATGCATCCACGGTTATGCCTTTTTTGTCATGTGCTATCCCTGCCGCTTCCAGATTAAGACCCTCGGTATTAGGCTTTCTACCAATAGCGACCAACAGTGCTTCAGCTTTTAACACCTGGTTTTTACCTGCTTTTTCATAAGTAAGGGCAATACCTTTTTCCATCTTTTCTACTTTTGTTGCTTTTGAGGCTGTATGTAGCCAAACGCCTTCCTGAGTAAGAACCGCTTCTAAACGGTTCACCAAATCGGGCTCTTCTCTTGAGAGAATGCTTGGCATCATTTCGACTAAGTGTATTGTAACACCAAGTCGATTCATTGCCTGTGCCAACTCAACACCAATGGCGCCCCCACCAAGCACCACAATAGATTTTGGCAATACTTCAAGTTCAAAAATAGTCTCATTGGTAAAAAAAGGTGTTTCTGACAAACCTTGAATCTTTGGAACAAACGGGGATGATCCTGTAGCTAGTATGATTTTTTCCGCTTTTATAACGACACCATCCACCACAATCGCCTTGTTGTCTTTAAAACTTGCATGCCCTTTTATAAAGTCAATACCATCTTTCTTAAGGGTACTAGGATCTTCATGTTCGTAAATGGCTTCGCGAATTGTTTTTATATGATGCATGACTTTTTTTGTATCTATGCCATCACGGGGAATATATTCTTTTAATTGGTTAGCTTTCTTTGCCTCATTAATCAGTGCTTTACTTGGAACACAACCTGACCAAGTACACTCACCACCCGGTTTTTTATCTTCAATTAACAATACTTTTTTCCCAAATCCCAAAGCTGTGTAGGCAGCTGTTAAACCACCGGCTCCGGCTCCAATAACAATCAAATCATATGCCTTCATACCAAACATCCTTTCGTTAGTGTGCGATTAATCTTATGCTAATGATTTTATCAGTCTTTAACATCACTGTCAATATAATAAATCTACATTATGGTTTAAGGCTTTATATAAAAATATATACAATCCCCATAACAAAGCCCAGTAAAGCACCAAACCAAGTGATGGCATTTAACTCTTTATCCACAATTGTAAAGATGAGTCTTTCTATATCCATGACCGAAAAATCATTGACTTCATTTTCCACAATTTTTGCCACTTCAAAATTCTGCAAAAAAGTTCCGATGTTATTTTCCACAAAGGTCACATAGAGCATTTCTATCTTAGACTCTATTTGGTCCCTCTCATGGGTGGTTAGAAGGATTTTTTGTTCCAGTAAAGGATAGATCATTGAGGTAATCATATCTTTTAAGCTGATCTTTTCTATTAATTCATAGGCGCTTTTTACAATACCGGTTGTTGCACCCTCTAGCAATTCTTCATATTGCTTAAGAGCCAGTATATCTGAGAGCGGATTAACCATAACGTCATTGGCACTTTTTGTGATGGCATGAATTAACGTCTTTTGCATGTCTTCCTCATGAAGCGTTTTTTCAACATAATCCAATATTGAAGCGGTTACATCTTTGCTGTTTAGGAACATCGCACCAAGGGCACCAACCTTCTCGTGAATCAGCTCCCCAACAACATGATTAAGTTTTTCCTCAACCTGTGGCTGCCGTACTTGGCTTATGATGTAATCACAAATCTGCTCCTTATGGTTTTCCAGAATAAATTCTAGATCCATCCATAATGTAGAGGGTATAACAGTATCTAGCGAGACATTGTAGGATAGTCTAGCGGCCATATAATCCTTAACGGTTCTGTATAACATCTCTTTTGTATCTTTTGAACCAATCTTGTTTTCTATTTCTTTTGCTATTCCTTTGCCTATTTTGCTGACAACGATTGGATATTCATCACCCAAAACCGTCTCCATAATTTCTTTAAGTGACCTTGGTTCACCAAGCAAATCTTTGGTTATATATGCCTTGATTTGGGAAATCACGCCCTCATTAAGCAATTCTTTGCTGATGACCTCCTTCGTTAGAAGTCTTTCTCCGACAGCACCACCTAAACTTTTGGCAATCCTACTTCTTTCTCTTGGAATGACTCCCGGTGTAAATGGCACTCTTATTTTTTTGATTCGCACTTCTGTATGGGGCTTAAAAAGCATCTTGATGGCCAACCAATTGGTCGAGTACCCAATAAGAGCGCCAATCAAGGGTTTTAATAACATATTATAATCCATAAGACACCTCAAATTTCTTTTGTTATTTATGATAAAGGGCCAACCTCATTCATTTCCAACTCTGCTAACAGATCTATGACACGTTTCTTCAACAAAGGATGTACTTTAAATGGTGCCAATTCACTTAGTGGTTTAAGAACAAATTTACGCTGGGCCATCCTCGGATGAGGCAAAACGACTTTCTCATCTTCTGACACCAAATCGTCATAGAAAATCAAATCAAGGTCCAAGGTTCTTGGTCCCCAGTGTATTTCTCTTTCTCTTTTGAAAACATATTCAATCTCTAACAGATAACCCATAAGCTTAATAGGTGACAACAAGGTTTTTATGCGAATAACACCGTTTATAAAGTCCTCTTGGTCTATATACCCCCATGGCTTGGTTTCTCTAAGCTCTGATACTTTTTCAACCAGGCTGTGACCACTAACATTAATAGCTTCTATAGCTTGAAGAAGAACTTCTTCCCGCTTCCCCATATTAGAACCTATGGCAATATAAGCTTCGTGCCAACATCTTTCCACCGTTACACTTGCAAAATTAAACGGTCGACCAATGGGTGCATGAGGTTTTTTCACTGTAACCTTTACACCTTTTACAAGATCATAGGTGGTCAACAATACTTTGGCGATTCCTTCAGCCAGTGTTTCAATCAAATTATATTTTTCGGATTTCAAATAATCTTCTATTGTATAACACATACTGGCATAACTGACGGATAAAGCTAAATCATCTTCTTCACCTGCTTGCCCGATATCTAAATAAGCTTCAAAGGATATTAAAAATGTTTGACCTTGTTTTTTTTCTTCTTCTAATACACCATGATAGGCATATACCTCTAAATCCACAACCGAGATACAATCCATATTATTCACCTGCTTTCATAATGGCCAAAGTCATATCTATGGCTCTTTTGTTCTCCAATACATCATGAACTCTAAATAAAGATACCCCAGATAAAAGCCCAATGACTGTCGTTACCAAAGTACCTTCAACTCTCTCATGTATAGGCAAATCTAGCGTTTTGCCTATAAGTGATTTTCTTGATGTTCCAAGGAGTACAGGATAACCTAGATGATTAAACACTCTAAGTTCGCCCATTATTTTAAGATTCTCTTCTCTGGTTTTGGCAAATCCTATGCCCGGATCTATGATGATGTTTTCTCTTTTAATACCGGCTTTGCCTGCTAACGCAATACTATCTGCCAGATCTCTGACCATGTCTATAATCAAATCTTCGTAACCGCCTTTTGTACGGTTGTGCATGAGGCAACAAGGGACATTATAAGCAGCAATCACGTTGGCCATTTCCGGGTCTTTCTTAAGACCCCATATGTCATTAATCATGTCAGCTCCGGCATCAAGTGCAGCTTTTGCCACCTTTGCCTTAGACGTATCTACTGATACAACCGTATCAAAATTTGCTTTAATCATTGTTATTACAGGTACAACACGACGTATTTCTTCCTCTTCATCCACAATGACATGACCGGGTCGTGTGGATTCTCCACCTACATCAATGATATCCGCCCCTTCAAGAATCATTTTCTCTACTTGTGATTTAGCATCTTTTTCACCGATAAATTTTCCGCCATCAGAGAAAGAATCCGGTGTCACATTTAAAATACCCATAATATAAACTTGATGATGAAAATCAAATTTCTTTCTTCCAATAATCATCCTTTATACCTCGATTTTTAGATTTTTCTTGTCATTGTTCCAATTGCACGTTTCTATGGACCCACATATATAGCAAGCTCTTGAAGCTTTGTCGGCTCTGTAGAGTATACCTTCTAAATCCTGTTGATGAGAAGTGGTGATATTGCGATGACCTGCTATTGCCTTTAAAATAGCCTCTATTTCATCTCCTTCAAATCCAACGTCCTCTAAGATGCCTTTGGCAAGTCTTGTACTAGCCACTTCATGTGGTTCCCCTGTTGCATATTGACACCCTCTTCCGATGTCATGGAGGAGTCCACAAGCATAGACCCATGTCTTATCATAGCTTAAGTTATTTTCTAAGCACATGATCCAGGCAATACGCGCCACATCCAAAAAATGAGCCATATCATGTTTGCAATATGCGCGGTCGACTTCCATTATTTTGATTTCATTTAAGTAATATCGGTAATCCTTATGCTCATAAATTCTCTGAATTTTCTTCATAAGCCTCTACCTATATCATCTAAAACTTCCTTATACTTACAGGTGATTTGCTGTATAATCTTATGTTGATTCAAACTCACCTCATCTATGGCTACGACTTTCATAATACCCATAACACTATTGGTCACAAATACACCCTCACTTGATATAAGCCGATCTAATGATATATGTTCTTCCAGTACAGGATAAGTGCCCATCACCCATTGTCTTATAACGCCATCAAGCAAACCTAATGAACCATCCGGTGTTATTATCTTATGATTTTCTATCAGAAATATATTAGCTACTGCCGTTTCACATACTTCTTCATTATTATTCAAAAAAAGAGCATCGTTAAATCCATGCTTTTTGGCCTTTTCCAACTCAAACATATTGTCTAAATAGTTCATTGATTTGATGCCGACTGCATGACTTGAAGGGTTACGTCTAACACTTGATAACATTAATCTATAGCCTTGTTCATATTGTTTCTGGCTATAAGTCATAGGTCGTGTTGTAAAAACTGTATTTTCTTCTGACACATTAATCTTCAGCACACCATTGTAGCAAGCCAAGGCATCTATTGCTATTATAACTTCATTTGCATTCAGCACTTTTGGAATACCTAAGTATTTTAATCCATTATTTAGTCTCAATATATGATTGTCTAGGAACACACCTTTCCCATGAATCACCCTTATGGTTTCAAAAACACCATAGCCATAATAATAGCCTCGATCCGGATGGATATTTTCAACATCTATTATTTCATTATTTATCAACGCTTTCATATATCCACCTCCTTAAGGCGCACCGCTTTAAATAGGGCCATCGCCTTATCTTGGGTTTCTTCATACTCAGCTCTTGGATCTGACTCCCATGTAATACCGCCACCTACACCTATGGCTAAGTGCTCTTTCTGCTTGATGATTGTTCGAATAACAATATTAAAATCCGCACTCCCATCAAATCCAAAATAACCGATGCAACCCGTATACAAGTGCCGTCTTGTCGGTTCCAGTTCTTCAATAATCTCCATAGCCCGAATCTTAGGTGTTCCGGTAATTGATCCTCCCGGAAAACAAGCTTTTATACAGTCCACCGCTGTCATATCCTGCTTCAGTTTACCTACGATCGTTGCTACCAAATGGTGAACTGTAGCATAGGATTCAATACCAAACAACTCTGTTACCTTGACCGTATAAGGTCTACAAACTTTACTTAAGTCATTACGTTCCAAATCAACAACCATCAACAATTCTGATTTATCCTTTTCACTTTTCTCAAGTGCTAAACGATTGGCTTCATCTTCCGTCTCTGTCGTGCCTCGCGGACGTGTCCCTTTAATAGGTCTGGTTTCCACCCAATTATTTCTAATCTGCATGAATCTCTCCGGTGATGAACACAGAATCTCTGTATCCTCAAGGCTCATAAACGCGCTAAAGGGTGCTTTATTTACTTTTCTTAATGACTTATAAATGGCATAAGCATCGCGATGAGTCGTCGCTGTATATGTATGTGTCATATTAGCAATATATATATCACCATTTAAAATGTACTCTTTCATTTTTTCTACAGTTTTCATATAAGCTGCTTCATCAAAACAGGAAGTAAAAGTCACGGCTTCTTCTATCGTATTTCTATATGTTACAGGATGCCCGGACTTTATTCTTTGTATAATTCCTGCCGTTTTTCCTTCAATTATAAGTGCCGATTCCTGATCTATATTTGGATTCGGATAAAAAACGGATAAATAAGCTTTGTGACAATGATGGTCAAATATCACAATATGATGATAAAAGACAAAAACCATGGTTGGCATCTCCATGATGGTTTCTGCTATATTTGGTATTTTCTCCATGTCTCTAACTAAGTCATAAGCAAAATACCCCATACATCCAGCAATAAAAGGTAAATCATATGTATTTTGAATCGGGTTGGCGTTTAACAGTTCCTTTAATATATTAAAAGGATCCCCTTCAACCTTCTGTCCATTTACAGTTGTGGCGCCTTGGTTATACACCATTTTTTTATAAGGATTTAATCCTATGAAAGAATACTTCCCCAATTTTTCAGAATCCTTTGAGCTATCCAGAAATATAATGTCCTGTTCATCCTTAAACAAGCTGAAAATATCAAAAGACGAAAGTTCCGTTGTAATCTCATTCATTTCTACTTTCATATGGACCTCATCCGTGGCAACTTCTAATAAAATTATGTAATAACTCATGACCATACTCTGTTAGTTCTGCTTCAGGGTGAAATTGTACACCTTCAACGTTATAGTTTTTATGGCGTAAACCCATAATTGTCCCATCTTCCAATCGGCTTGTCACTTCTAAACATGAGGGTAAATCCAATTCTTCAACCACTAAAGAATGATACCGTGTAGCATAAAAGGGCATACTCAAACCCTCATATAAATCTGTTTGTTTATGGTAAACAGGTGAAATCTTTCCATGTACCGGGGTTTTACCTTTGGCTACATGACCACCATAGACATAACCAATTACTTGATGACCAAGGCATATACCCAATATGGGAATCACACCACCAAAAATCCTAACAATATCTAGACAAATACCCGCATCTTCTGGTCGCTTAGGGCCTGGTGATAGAATAATACCTTCTGGTTTCAAGCTCCAAATATCTTCAATACTTATGTCATCATTTCTCTTTACCAGCATATGTTCACCTAGTTCTTCAACATACCTAACCAGGTTATACACGAAGGAATCATAATTATCAATCATTAAAAACATGTTTCACCTCATACCTTATATAGAGCCATCAACTTTTGATAAATCTCGGTATTATCTTCAAATCTACCACTTAAGGTTGTAGTAATGGTTTTAGTATTTGGTTTTTTGATGCCTCTCGTTGTCATACAGCTATGCTCACCTTCTATAATGATGGCCACATCCTCTGTATCCGTGACTTTTCTCATGATATAAGCTATATCAGCACCTATACGTTCCTGTAACTGAAGTCGTTTACCAACCATATCCGCTATTCGTGCAATCTTACTAAGACCAATAACTCTCTTACTGGGTATATAGGCTACGGCTACCTTCATATTATACATAAGTGCCAGATGGTGTTCACAGTAACTAAACAATTGAATGTCTTTCATTAAAACCATGTCTTGTTTACTGTTTTCATATATGTCCTCTTCATCAAATGTTACACCTAATTTTTCAATCAGCTCATCATTGGTATAAGCCATACCTTCAAATACTTCTTCGTACATGTTTGCTACTCGAGCCGGTGTGTCTTTTAGTCCTTCTCTACTTGGGTCATCACCAAGTGCAATCAAGATGCCTCTTATGTGATCCTCTATTGCTTTTTTATCAATCATATTATATTCTCCTAAAGAACACAAAATTTTCCAAGTTCCTACTCATAGGTATCTAAGAAACTATGTTTTTTCCCATTTGACTGCCATCCCACAATACAATCCATGTTGACGTTATGCGCAGACTGTAAAATACATTTATCAATATCCGGATTGTTTTCCTTAAGCTTGGCAATAAGCTCCTTCATTTCGCGACGTTTACTGGAGGTTTTTTTGGCTGCAACCACACAACCACAGTTCATTGGTTGAAGGCCTGAGTTATTGGTAAATCTTTTAATATCTTCCTCGTGTATATAATACATAGGTCTAATCAACTCAAGACCTTCAAAATTCAAGGATTTAAGTCTTGGCATCATTGTCTTGGTTGTGCCTGCATAAAAAATATTCATGAGTTGGGTTTCGATGACATCGTCGAAATGATGTCCTAGGGCCAATTTGTTACAGCCAAGCTCTTGTGCTTTGGCGTATAAGGCACCTCTTCTCATTTTTGCACATAGATAACAAGGATAATCACTGGAAATAGCATCCACGATGCCAAAAATCCCGGAATCAAAAAAGGTAATGGGAATATTTAGATGTTTGCAATTCTCTTTTAGTCTCTCTTCATTGGTAATGTGGTAGCCTGGGTTCATGGCTAAATACTCGATTTCAAAATTTACATCCCCATGTATTTTCAGTTCCTGAAGCAGCTTACATAATAACAGACTGTCTTTGCCACCGGATACACCAATACCAATTCGGTCACCTTCTTCAACTAAATTAAATGCTTTTACTGCTTTTATGAATCTTGACCATATTTCTTTTCTATATGTCTTAATGATACTTTTTTCTATATCTTTTACCGGTTTCAGTGGGACTGTAGGAATGGTTAACGTACACCCACTACCTTGTAATGATTCTGCCATAATTTTCTCCTATTATAAGTCACAATTTAGACTGATTTCTATTGCTATACTACATGGTGAAACTATGAATGTCAAGCTCGTTGATTCAAAGGAAATGGGTGAAAGCATTTAAGCTTTCACCGACTTCAAATGCATTAAAAACTCTCAAGTAATTCTAATGCATCCGCTTCATGGAGTGGTTTACTAAACAAATAACCTTGAATTGTATTGCAATTTCCGGCCTTTAAATAATCAAGTTGAACTTCTTCCTCAACACCTTCTGCTACAACCCTGAAGTTGAGTCTATGGGCAATATCGATGATTGCCCTTGTAAAAAAATGATTCTCCCCTTCATTTAGAATATCGTCAATGAACGTCTTATCAATTTTAAGGGTGGATATGGGCAACTTTCGCAGGTAAGTCAAAGATGAATAACCTGTGTCAAAATCATCTAAAGCAATATCAATACCTATTTCAGATAACATTTTTAATTGTTGGTTCACCAAATCGAATGATTTTATTAGAACGGTTTCTGTCACTTCAAATTCTAGCCACTTAGGGCTCACTGCTTCCTTTTCAATAATGGTTTTTACAACCTCTACAAAATCCGAATGTAATAACTGAACGACTGAAATATTAACGGCAACTTTTATTAAATCACGATCCGAAATATTGATTTTTTTTGCAAATCTAACCGCTTCTTCTATGACCCATTTTCCAATTTCTACAATATCACCAGTTGATTCTGCTATGGGGATAAAATTAAAAGGTGGCACCAATCCTAAAATATGACTGTTCCATCTAAGTAGGGCTTCATAACCGACTATGTTATTGGTCTTACTGTTATATTGTGGTTGATAGACTAAATGAAATTCCTTTTTTATTAATGCATATTTTAATGCATTGGTCAGGTTGATTTTATCTGACATCTCCTGATTCATCTTTATGTCAAAACGACTTGCTTTAGCTTTACCTATTGATTTCATTTTGTACATAGCCATATCGGCTCTAATGAGCAGTTCATCATAGGCCTTACCATCATCCGGATAAACCGCATAACCGATGCATGCGGTGACAAACAATTGCTTTCCATTAATTTCTAAACTGTTGTTAATTTTGTCCAATAGCCCATCAATATAGTTTTTACAATCAAAGTTTTCATCTATGGCAATTAGACAGATAAACTCATCGCCACCTATGCGACCAATCATACCTCTATCCTGTACATAAGATTTAAATAAATCACTAACCTCTTGTAACAATCGATCTCCAATTTGATGACCATGGGCTGTATTAATATAATTAAAATTATCTATGTCTATAAAAGCCATCATTACTTTCGAGTTAAGCCTATCCGAATTCTTAATGAGTTTAGCAAAATATTCCTCCATATGAAGACGATTTGGAAGTTTTGTCAGAAAATCATTATAAGCTAAATAATTTATTTTTTCCTGTTGTTCTATAAGCTCCTCATTTTGAGCTTTTAGTTCCTCTTCTGACGCTGCAAGCGCTTCATAGGTTAGCAATAGTTCTTCATGCCCCACTTCCAAATCTTTTTGTACTTTTTTCCGCATCTTAACGTTATAACTTAGAATGATTATAAAAACTAGTAGTGTCAACGTAATACCGGAATAAATCAGAATAATGTCTCTATGTAATTCATAGTAAGATATAGGCCGATTGATAATCACACTTTCCACCGGCAAATTATTGATTTCAATACTGTTCTTTTCTAGATACTCATAGTCAAAGCCAAAGTAGACAGGTATCATATCAACCGTCTTTAAAAGCTTAATCGGCGTACCCTCAATAAGCTCAATTGCCAAAGCGGCTCCATAGTTTCCTTGCATCGTACCGCTTAGCAAACTGCCTCCTATTACACCATAATCCAATAAATACTCGTAGACTGTATACATAGGTAGTGTTGTTATGTCTGCTAGTTCCTTAGAGAATGTTTCATTAGATTTCCGATTGCCTTGACTGTCCATAGTAAAAGTCCCCATAATGACAGTACTGTCTGCTTGTGGTTCTTTTAGTAAAGTCTTAATCTCCTCATAGCTTAAATTGTCAAGTATTCTATATGACAGATTAAAATCTGATTCTTCTATAGCCTCACCAATTGCACCACTGACATCTTTACCACTTTCTGTTGCATCACAAACCACATAGATATTATTAATCTCCGGTTGTAGTGCCATCATTATTTCCACAGTCCCAATAGCATCTAAAACTTCATATACACCTACAATATTATCCGCATCTTTTGTACGACTCCTTGCAGAATTTTCCAAAACACCTGTATAAACAATCGGTGTCTCTTTAAAAATACCCGTTCTTTGCTGGATGGCGAATTCCAAAGCAATATCATCTGTCGTAATAATGATATCCGTATTAACGTATTTGTATTTATGCTCTATTAACTTATATTGAAAGGCTAAATTATCTTCATCAGGATATCTTTTCCAATCTAAGTACTCAACAGATACAATTATATTCTCATCATACTCTCTAAAGCGCTCAATAATAGCATCCGTTTGAGTATCGGTCCAACCAAAACCTTTGTGATAAGAATTAATCAATAAGACATGGGGATAATCATAGCTGTGTTGTGAACCATCTTGCATGGCAAATGTTTTCAAATTAAACAATAGACTTATAAAGACAATCGAACAGATAAATGCGATACGATTTTTGAATAAAAGCTTGTTATTCATATTATTGTCCATCCTATCACCGATTATTTTCTTTAACTAAGCACAAGAATATTCTATCATTATATTTAATATTGGGCAACATAGATTGACATGAATTTTCGTACTGTGATATAATCTACATAAAATATCGTTTTTTCAAGGAGGTTATCACATTATGTTTACAGATGCATCTATTGATATGAAATATGAAGAAACTTTCGAACTGGTTTATCGACAGCTCAGTCATGCAAAACAACATGATTCTCGATACACTAAATCGGACTTACAGCATTTTCTCAACAGTCTTTACGACAATCACGGTAATAATTGGTTGGGAAGAAGTGAAGTTCAAGAAGCGGTGCAATCAGCCACTATTGCCGCAGCTGAATTATTGCTTTGCCAATGGGAATAAGAGACTATTTTGAATTAAAACCCAAAAAAAGCCTTCGCATATGCGAAGGCTTTTGATTTCTGTGATTATCTGTTTTTTAATACTGCTTGTGCTGCTGCAAGTCTAGCAATCGGAACACGGAATGGTGAACAAGAAACATAATCAAGTCCAACATTGTGACAGAATTCGATGGATGATGGGTCGCCACCATGCTCACCACAAATACCAAGCTTGATGTCAGGTCTTGCTGCTCTACCTTTAACAACTGCCATTTCTACGAGCTGGCCAACACCTGTTTGGTCAAGTCTAGCAAATGGGTCAGATTCAAGAATGGATTTTTTGTAGTAATCCTCAAGGAATGCTCCAGCATCGTCTCTTGA
>PGZS01000267.1 GCA_002841435.1 Firmicutes bacterium HGW-Firmicutes-3
TGACGATGGAGTAGGATCTTATCAAGTGGTTAAAGGCAATGGTTTAAAAGGTATGGAAACGCGGGTGGCAGACCTATCAGGATTTTTATCTTTTGGCTCACCGGAGGGTGAGGGCTTCAATATTCATGCAGTTTTGCCGATATAAGGGTAAGATGTTTAGCAATACATAAGGGTAAAAGAAGCGATTTTGTGATGTCTGCTTTGTCAATAATGAGTTCGTCTGCAGTATTTGATTCTAAGACTTCAGGTACTGGATCCTTGTCGGTTGCTAAAGTTAGTACAGTAACCAATAGGATTGCTTGTTTGTTTTTTCATCATAACCTCCAAAGTCAATGTTTCATCCCATCATACATATCTTATATGGATTTTTAATGGATTCTTGAAAAAAGTTTATGAGTCATATTTCTGCTATAGTTATCCTTGATAATGAGCTTTCTATAGCGGATATATTTATCTTTGAGGACAGTGCGTATTATTTTTCGATTGTTGAAGAAAGTACCGGTAGAGGGGCTATGGAATTGCTAGCTAATCCTTATACTAAAGAAGTTTTTCCTGAGTACGGACCGAATATGATGTGGAATTTAAAGTATGGCATGCATAATAACGGAGGTATGATGGGTAACCAAAGATTTAGTAATAGGTCAGGCATGATGACTGGTCGTGGAATCTTAGGTAATACATATGATGATGATTATTTTGACAAAAGTAGCTTTACGGAAGACAATGAAATAGATGATAAAGAGTCGTTTACTATAGGTGAGGCTTATCTTATGAACAATAATAATGAATTTACGCTAGGTGAAGAGTATCATGATTGGCATGGTGAATTAATTGAGATTATTGAAGGACATGGAGATGATGTTCAGTGATTTTCAGAGTTAATAAAGCATCCTTTATATCCCGAAGATAAATACCGAATAAAAATATCGACTTTACATACCCTACGGGGGTATGGTATATTAAAATAAAGGAGGTGCAATTATGGAACAAATGCAAAGCATAAAAAAGATACCAACAGAAAAATCAATAAAAAGCCAAAAGTCTGTTATGGACAGGCTAAGTAAAATAGAAGGCCAGATACGTGGTATTAAAAACATGATTGAGCAAGAAGCATATTGTGATGATATTATTAATCAGATAGAGGCTTCACGATCTGCACTACATTCTGTTCAAATAATCCTATTGGAGAGCCATATTAAGAATTGTGTTGTACAACAATTGCAACAAGGTGATACAGACGTTATAGATGAAATACTAAAGACGGTAAAAAAACTGACTAAGCAATAAGCAATAAGCAATAAGGGATAAGAGATAATAAGTAGTTTTGACAAAATACGAAAGGAGCCTAAAAATGTCAAGAACGAATAACATCAAACAAGTTGGATTCAAAGTGGATGGAATGTCTTGTAGTAGTTGCTCGAACAATATCGAAAAAAAATTAAACGCTTTAAAGGGTATAGTTAGTGCGAATATAAGTATTGCTACTGAAAAAGGTCATGTAGAGTATGATGATCATATAATCGACATTAAGACAATCCTATTTGCAATAGATAATCTGGGATATAAAGCAATGCTTGATGAGGAAAAAAACACACAAAAGGTAACATTAAGAGTTAAAGGTATGAGCTGTACAGCTTGTGCAACGAATATAGAAAAATCATTACATACAGTGGAGGGTGTTGTAAGTGCAAATGTAAACTTTGCAGTTGAAAAGGTAACCATTGAATATGATCCAATAAAAGTAAGGCTTATAGATTTTCAGAAGAAGGTTTCTTCACTTGGGTATGAACTCAATCTTGACGAAGATGAAAATGATGGCATTGATGAAGATGAAATAAAAATGAATAAAGCAAAAAAAACAATGATTATATCAAGCGTTTTCACAGGTGCTATTATGGGCCTTATGATGATTCATATG
>PGZS01000052.1 GCA_002841435.1 Firmicutes bacterium HGW-Firmicutes-3
AGTCCTTACGATGCTTGTAATAATGAATGTCTTCATGGTATACAATCAAATCGATATCGGTTCGATCATCGGGCGTAATCTCATCATTCTATGTTTATTGTCCATATATGGTTATTATATTTTCTTGTTTTACAAAGAGATCCCTTTTAATCAGAAATTGTTTTTAGTACTGATTACATCTTCCTTATGGACAGCATCCATTTTTATTGGTGAAAACGCATTTTTTTACATGCCTATCTTAGTTGGGGTCATGCTTATATCAATCAACATAGATCAACAATTGGCTATTATAACCCATATTCTTGGGATTGCCTTTATTGGCATTATTCTGACTTTGCCTATGATATTTTATCTCTTTTATTTACCGGTAGGTGTTTTTTCGGCTTTGGTGATTGTTGAAGCAAAAGAGCGGAAAAAAATTATTTATGTAGCTGGATTAACATCAATGTTTGGTGTATTGTTCTATATTCTAATTGTATTTATGCTAGGATTAGAACTTAGTGTCATTGAACCATTATTGATTTTTGCGAATATTGTTCTGACCATTATTATTGTTATTGGATCCATGCCTTTGTGGGAAGCTATTTTTCAATTTGTTACACCTTCAAAACTATTAGAGTTAATTAGCGAGGACCATACATTACTTCAAAGATTAATGGAAGAAGCACCCGGAACCTATCATCATTCAAAAATGGTATCTAATTTAGCTCAAAGAGCGGCAAAAGCCGTTGGGTGCGATGTTATGATGACTAGGATTGGTGCGCTTTATCATGATGTGGGTAAGTTGAAAGAGCCGGAGTATTTCATTGAAAATCAAAATGGCGGCCCCAATCCCCACGATCAGATAGCGGCTGAGTCCAGTGCTCAAATTATTATTGAACACGTGGCTTTTGGTGTTAAGCTGGCGAAAGAACATAAATTACCTAAAGGGATTGTAGAGCTTATTAGTGAGCATCACGGAACATCCCTAGTAGGGTATTTTTATCACAAAGCCAATCAATATGATGACGGTATTGTATATGGAGAAGCCGCATTTAGGTATCCGGGTCCAAAACCGAGTACCAAAGAAGCCGCTATTATTATGTTGGCCGATTGTGTTGAAGCCTATGTTAGATCTCTTGATGAAGAAGATCGCCACTTAGAACGCATCAAGGAAATTATCAAAGAAATATCGAACCAGAAGTTTATGGAAGCACAATTAGATGCAAGTCCACTTAAAATGAAAGAATTACCTCTCATTGCAGAAGCATTTATCCAAGTTTATAATGGTATGTATCATGAGCGGGTAAAATATCCTACGAACAGGTGAAGCGTATGAGTGTTTATATTGAATGGTTATATGGTGAAAAAACAACTGCATTAAACGCTATTATTGAAAATGCAGTAAAAAGCAGTCTTGCCTATGAAGGTGTTAGTGAAGCGGTGGAGCTTAGTGTGACGATTATGTCCAGTGATGAGATTCAAGAGATTAATCTGGATCAAAGAGGGATAGATCAGCCTACAGATGTGCTTTCTTTTCCGATGGTAACCATAATGATTGGTGAACATTTCAATCAGTCTATACAACATGAACCTAAAAATCCCGAGACCGGTGAAGTGTATATGGGTGATATTGTAATTTCATGGGATAAGGTAATAGAGCAAAGCATTCTCTATGGACATAGTAGAGAACGAGAACTTAGTTTTCTAGTGGTGCACAGTATCTTACATCTAATGGGTTATGACCATGAGACAGAATCGGAAGAAATCATTATGTTCCAAAAACAGAAAGAGATTCTAGAGGATATGGGGATGAAACGATGAAAAACAGAAACCTAAGGTCAAGTTTTTCTCATGCTTTTAATGGTATTATTCAAGCATTCAAAACAGAGAGAAACGTCAAGCTTCATACAATGTTTGGTTTGCTTGCTATACTTTTTGGTGTCTATTTTAAGATTAGTGTTCTAGAATGGTTGATTATTGTTCTAACCATCGGATTTGTTATTGTAGCGGAATTACTAAATACAGCCATTGAATATACCGTTGACATGGTTTGTGGAAAAACCTACAATGAGCTAGCAAAGTATTCTAAAGATATTGCTGCCGGTGCAACACTCGTTGCAGCAATTGTGGCTATTATTATAGGTGGCATTATATTTATGCCTAAGCTATTATCTATACTATAATAATCTTGACTATAAGTAAAACGAGTAACATGACAAAAATTATGACAAAAAAAGACTGAAATGAGACTAAAGGAGTCAATTATGAAAAAACGTGTGTGTATATGGATTCTATTAGGGTTGCTAGCCTTATCAGCAGGTTGCGGGAAAAAGGAAGCATTAGCTGAGCCTGAGATTGTTGAAGAAGTGGTAGAAGAGTTACCTGAGGTTATAGAAGAGGTTGAAGAAGTGGAAGATCTGACAGGTAAAGCCTTGAATCCATTAACAGGTTTATACATTGATGAAAATGTGATAAATAGACGCCCTGTTGGAATCGTCATCAGTAATATTCATAATGCTATTCCTCAAATAGGTATCGAAGAAGCAGATGTTATCTATGAGACATTGGTTGAAGGTGGTATCACCAGGCTTTATGCTGTTTATCAGGATGTTACCGGTGAGAAAATTGGTCCGGTTAGAAGCGCTAGACATTATCAGTTGGATTTTGCTTTTGATTTTGATGCTATTTTTGTACATATAGGTGGTAGCCCACAAGCTTACAATGCCATAAAAAATCTAAGATCCCCTAATTTGGATGCGATGTCTTCTGGTGTAGCTTATAAAGACCCAAGTAGAAAAAGTCCTCATAGTACTTACGCGACAAAAGAAAGAATCATGGAAGTATGGGAGCAAAAGGGTTATAGAACGGATAAAGACCCTTCATTTGTCAACAAATTTGACTTTTCGGAGGAAATTAAGCTGATTGAACCGAAAAAAGTGGAAAAAGTAATACTGGATTTTTCGAATTATCATTATGCTTGGTTTGATTATGACACCGATGCCATGAATTATAAAAGATTTCAGTATTTGAATTATAAGAACACCGGTACAGGAGAACATATTGATGAAGGTACAGGTCAACAGCTGGCTTTTGACAATATCATCATACAACTCGCCAGTATTTGGACGATAAAAGGTGATTCTGCAGGGCGTATGGACATGAATCTCTTAACCCAAGGTGATGGTTATTACCTGACAAGAGGTGAAATGGTTCCGATTACATGGTCAAAGAAAAGTCACAATGAACCGACCAGATATTTTGATATAAATGGTGATCCTCTCATTATGTATCCGGGAAAAACATGGATATCTGTTTTTCCGACAAACCGAACTGAAAAACTACTTTTTGAATAAAAAGAGAATAGAGGCTACTATGACTAATGATAAATTAATACAAATGGCTTATGAAGCTATGGAAAACGCGTATGTACCATATTCTAAGTTCCAAGTGGGTGCTGCATTATTAACCAAAAACGGTAAAGTTTTTAAGGGCTGCAACATTGAGAATGCATCTTTTGGTGCGACAAATTGTGCTGAAAGAACAGCTATTTTTAAAGCCATCTCCGAAGGTGAAAAGGATTTTGTAAAATTAGCCGTGGTCAGCAACAGCAAGAAATTTACTTATCCATGCGGTATATGCCGCCAAGTCATGAGTGAGTTTATGATGGATGCTGTTATGCTTTTTGATGATCAGGACAAAGGGATCATAGAAATTCCTATGACAGAAATACTACCCTATAAGTTTGATTTATAAATAAAGGATAAGGAAGTTGAGAGTGGGTTATGGTATCAACTAAAAAAGCATCCAATCATATGGTTGTACAAGGCGGTATCCTTGCCTCGGCTTCACTGATTGTGCGGCTAATCGGTTTCTTTTATAGAATACCTTTGGTCAATATTCTTGGGGAAGAAGGTATGGGGTATTACAGCAGTTCTTTTGAAATCTACTCTTTTATGTTGATTATATCTTCCTATGCTTTACCAGCCGCATTGTCCAAGATTATTTCTAAGAAAATCACATTGAGAAAATATAAGGAAGCCCACCAGATTTTTAAGGCAGGCTTGCTTCTTGGTGCTTTTGTAGGCTTAATTACTTCTTCCATCATGTATTTTCAAGCTCAGAACCTGGCATCTCTTATAGGTTCACCAGGTAGTGTTCATGCTATGAAAGCTTTGGCACCAGCACTGTTGATTTTTTCTATCCTTGCTGTCTTTAGAGGTTATTTCCAAGGTATGAATACCATGGTGCCAACAGCCATATCACAAATCATCGAACAGGTTTTTAACGCTATATTCAGCCTTGTCATGGCTTATGCCTTGCTAAGTCAAGGTGTTGCCTTCGGAGCGGCTGGTGGTACGCTAGGAACAGGCATAGGTACCTTGTTTGGCTTATTGTTTCTTTTATTTGTTTATAGAATGGCCAGACCGTATTTTGGAAAACGCATGACGCATGACACTGTATCTTCAGAAGAGGAAGGACTGTTTGATTATTGGCAGATTATTGTCATGACTTCAGTCCCTATGCTAATCGGTTCTACGGCTTACAACCTATCAGGTCTTGTGGACATGGTATTGTTTCAACGTGGTCTTCTGTTTCAAGGCTATGAACCGAATTTCGTAGCCGGTCAGTATGGGATCTTGGCTTCTAAGTACAAATTAATTCTAACCTTGCCTATATCTATTGCATCTGCACTGGCAGCAGCATCCATTCCGGGCATTACTTCTCTTATGGTCAAGAAAGAATATAAAGCGGTCCAGCATAGAGGAAAGCAAGCCATCAAAATGGTTCTTCTGGTTTCTATACCTTCAGCATTTGGCTTAGGATTTTTGGCGCAGCCTATTCTTTTGATGCTTTTTGGCGCAAAGAATATAGAGATTGCGACCTTGCTCATGAGACTAGGCGCTATGACAGTTATTTTCTATAGTGTGTCCGCTATTTGTATCGGTATTTTACAAGGACTGGGTATGATTAAGGTACCGGTACACCACTCTTTAGTGGCTCTTTGCGTTAAAGTGGTGTTTATGTTCATTTTCATATACCTTTTTGACTTTGGACTGGTTGGTGCGGTTTTATCCAATATTATTTTTAGCGGTTTGGTGGCTACAATGAATTATCTAAGTATTGAGAAGAAAATCCATATGCATATGGATTATAAAATATCGGTGATGTATCCGTTAATTGCAGGTTTAATGATGGGTGTGTTGGCTATGTTGACACATATGATGGTTATGGCGATTAGTCATTCCAATGTCATAGCTACTTTGACAGCCATAATGGTTGGTGGTTTGTTCTATGTCATTTTGCTCATAAAAATGGGTGGAATAACGGAAGTGGAGCTCTTAATGTTCCCAAAAGGGTCTAAATTGGTTGCACTGGCAAAAAGATTAAGAATGATGTAGGTGATGGTATGAGTATGAATAAAGTGATTGTCATAGGTGGTGGGGCATCCGGTATTATGGCTGCTATAACGGCTGCAAAACTGGGAGGAAAAGTGGTATTATTGGAACGTAAAGACCGTATAGGCAAAAAGATACTGGCGACAGGAAATGGACGTTGTAATATTTCAAACAGATTTATTGAGGAAAGTCGTTTCCATTCAGACAGTCAAAACCTATTTGATCAAATATACCCTCAGTTTGATTTAGCCAAAACCTTAGAATTTTTTGAAGAATTAGGCATTCCCATTCTGGAACTTGAGGAAGGGAAACTCTACCCATATTCACTTCAAGCAGCTTCAGTTTTGAATGTTCTGCTCTATGAACTGGACCGTCAGAAAGTACAGGTCTTATGTAATGAAGACGTGGTTCATGTGGAAGCAGGTTCTCGGGTTGTGGTGCATACTAAAAAAAATAAGTATTATGGTGATTATGTTGTTTTAGCATGTGGCGGCAAATCCACACCGGACCTTGGTTCAAACGGTAGTGGCTTTCAAATAGCGAAAGAACTGGGATTGAAGTTGACCGAGCCATATCCTTCTCTGATTCAACTTGAATCAGATTATCCATACCTAAAACATCTTAAAGGGACTAAAGTGATGGCTAAGGTAGCCTTGGTCGTTGATGAAGTACCTGTTAAAAGTGCTTATGGTGAACTTCTTTTTACAGATTATGGTCTATCCGGACCACCGATACTAGACGTAAGTCGAGCCGCAGCCCATGCTGTTAAAAAACATAAGAAGAAAATCGAGATACATGGCGATTTGGTGCCCTTGCTTGACAGAGCAGCGTTAGATCAGATGTTACAAAAGCGCATTGATAGAATGTCTTATAAAGTTTTGGAGGATTTTTTTGTTGGTTTACTACCCAAGCAAATGATTATTCCCTTAATCAAAGATTGCGGTATGCATCCAAGAGATAAAGGGGCGCAAATCACCTCTACGCAACGGGAAATGATTGTAAATTGGCTCAAAAGCTTCAGGCTTAGTATTACAGGAACCAGGCAATGGAATCAGTCACAGGTTACTGCTGGAGGCGTTGATTGTCATGAAGTAGATGGAACAACACTTAGATGTGTAAAACACCCAAAGGTCATTCTATGCGGAGAAATACTGGATATGGATGGGGATTGTGGTGGGTTTAATCTACAATGGGCATGGAGTTCAGGTTATGTAGCAGGCATTAGTGCCGGTAAGGAATAGTTATGGGTTATTATAGAATCGAACAAATAAAAATGCCATTGGATCATGACATAGATGATTTATATAAGTTGGTCAAGACGATCTATGGACTTGAACCAAAAACAGAGATTAAAATTATAAAGAAATCGGTAGATGCCAGAAAAAAAGAAGCCATAAAAATCGTCTACACCGTCGATCTTATAATGGGAGCATCCACTAATAAAAAATTATCAAAGTTGACATATATAAAAGAAATGCCATCTTATGAACTAAAAGGTCCAGTAAAAGTACCGGGGAAGCGTCCGGTTGTCATCGGTGCCGGTCCTGCAGGACTTTTTGCAGCACTTATACTGGCAGAACAAGGGGCTAGACCCATACTACTTGAGCGGGGACGTCCGGTTGATGAACGGATCAAGGATGTAAAAACTTACTTTGAAACCGGAAAACTGGACGAAGAATCCAACATACAGTTTGGAGAAGGTGGCGCCGGTACCTATTCGGATGGGAAAATCAACACTGGGGTAAAAGACAAGTTCTATCGAATTGACAAAATACTGGATACCTTTATTGAGGCAGGTGCACCGGAAGAAATCCGGTATGTGAATAAGCCGCATATTGGTACAGATTATCTGATCAAAGTCGTTGAAAATATGCGCCTTAAAATAATTGCACTTGGTGGTGAGGTTCATTTTAGTAGGAAGATGACCGAATTGGTTATTGAAGATGGCGCTGTTATAGGCGTCAAAGACCACTTAGACAATCTAATTGCTACGAATCATGTGGTTTTGGCCATTGGTCATAGCGCAAGAGATACCTTCCAACGTCTAGTAATAGATAAAATCCCTATGGAGAAAAAAGCTTTTGCCATTGGGTTACGCATTGAACACCCCCAAGAGATGATCTCAAAGAAACAATATGGATTGGGCTATCATCATCCTAATCTGCCTGTAGCGGATTACAAGTTAACGTATCGAACAGGTGAGGGACGTGCTGTTTATACTTTTTGTATGTGCCCGGGTGGCTTTGTAGTGAACTCGGCTTCAGAAAATGGCCATGTTGTGTGTAACGGTATGAGTAATTTTAGAAGAGATGAAGTGAATGCAAACAGTGCATTGTTGGTCAATGTACTACCTGAGGACTTTGAAGGCGATGATTTATTGGCAGGTGTACATTTTCAAAGAAAATGGGAGAAAAAAGCCTTTGAAATCGCCGGTTCTAATTATAATCTACCCGTTCAAAAACTGGACGACTTCATTAATGGCAGAATAACAACAGCCTTTGGAGGTGTTAAACCCAATATCAAAGGTCAATATACCATGGCGGATTTAAACAAAGCCTTGCCTGACTTTGTAGCAGAAGCCTTAAAAGAAGGCGTTCAAGCATTTGGAAAGAAAATTAAAGATTTCGACCGAAAAGATGCTGTTCTAACAGGTGTTGAGACAAGAACATCATCACCGATTCGTATAATAAGAGATGAGGCATACATGAGTTCAGTCAAAGGTCTCTATCCTTGTGGTGAAGGGGCAGGCTATGCGGGTGGTATTATGTCGGCGGCACTAGATGGTATGAAGGTGGCAGAGTCGATATTAGCTATGAATTTGGTCCCATGAAAACCCTTCCACAGACTATATGATTACGGTCTCCAATTGGTGCATCCATGCTGACTTTACAAATTTCATAAGAAAGTTTTCAATTTTAACATCATGTCTTGAATACTGACATGATGCATAAGGTTACAATCTTATGAGCCTCATCATATAGTCTGCTTCCAGGAACTTCATGGTCGGTGTTGGCTAAGACAAATTCAGAACATAATATCTACACTAATACAGAGTTTATGTATGCGTAATAGGAGATATTATTGTCTCAAGCGAGTAGAATGTGAAGTTACTGAAGTGACGACTGTAAGGTTAAACAAAAAAATAAAAAGCATCCAGAATTGGATGCTTTTTTTAAATCATTTATAAGATATATAAATCACTGTATTTCTTCAACAAGTAATCTGTAAAATACTTTGGATTAAAAGATTCACCTGTAGCGATTAGTAGGATTTCTTCAGGCGTCTTGGTTGACCCGTATTTGTGGATTTTATCGGCTAGCCAGTTCTTAATAAGGATCAGTTGATCATCAGCGATGGCCTTGTTAACATCAAAATCTTTGTTCATAGCGACTTCAAATTGAGCGGCATAAGCACTACCAAGGGCATAGGAAGGGAAGTAGCCGAATAAACCTTCTGACCAGTGAACATCTTGTAGGACACCTTTTGCATCAGAATCAGGTGTTATGCCTAGATAATTCTGATAAAGGTCGTTCCAAGCGCTTGGCAAATCTTTCGCATTTAGCTTGCCTTCAAAAATCTGTTTTTCCAGTTCATATCGTATCATAATGTGTAAAGCATAAGTTAATTCATCCGCTTCAATACGAATTAATGAGGGTCGCACATAATTGCTGGCTTTGTAACAAGCCTCGGGAGTAGCATCACCCAATTGATCTTTAAAAAGATCCTGTAATAAAGGGAAATAAGTCTCCCAGAAAACCCGTGAACGACCTATGTTGTTTTCATAGATTCTAGATTGAGATTCATGAATACCCATTGTGGTTCCGGTCGCCAATTTACTAAAGCCTAAGGCCACATCTATGCCTTGTTCATAAAGGGCATGACCACATTCGTGTATGGTACTATAGATACTTGACAGGATATTGTCTTCATAATAATGGGTCGTTATACGAACATCATCTTTTGTAATGTTCATGGTAAAAGGATGAACACTTTCTGCAATAATGCCACTGTCTTTGTTGAAGCCAAGTTTCTCAAGTAGGAGATCAGATAGGCGCTTTTGGTTTCTGACATCATATTTGACATCTTCAAAAGGAGAGTGCACGACAATGCCACTGTCCTTAATCTTTTGTACAAGAGGTACGACAACCGCTCTTAGTTGATCAAAAAAACGATCGGCGATTTCTACCGTCAGATCACGTTCATAGTCTTGAAGCAAAGTGTCATAAGGGTGTCCGCCTTTGTCTCTATATTTTATGTATTTTCGCTGAAAATCAATGACTTTCTGGAGATAAGGTTCAAATATAGAATAATCATTTTTCTCTTTTGCTTCTTCCCAAGCATCAGAGGATAGAGCCTGGAGACCTTTGAAAGCAGCGTATTCGTCGACGGGAACGCAGGCCACTTTATCATATTCTTCTCTAAAAAATTGAAGTTTAGATTTTTCCGAATCATTTAAGTCACTTTTATTGGCTTCCAAATCTGCTAATACCTGATGGATTTTTGGATTTACCAATGTGTTATAATAGAATTCAGAAAGATGAATAAGTGTCTGAGACCTTCCGTTTACTGCATTCTTCGGTGCTAGTGTTGCTGAATCCCAGAAAATAAGGGCCTCCGAAAAGCCAAGTGCGTTAAGGCTTTGGTCTAATTTTTCCAGTTGTTCTATAAGGGTTAAGCCCTTCGTAAGTGTTGTAGTTGATGTCATAATATACCGCCTTTCTATTGTATTGACTATAAAATTATTATAACATAGGTTAAGGCGTCAAAACTATATAGTTGAACTTTTACATTCATTTGAATGTGAATTTAGTGAAACTTAATTTTGACGCTTTAACCAACAAATAAAAGTAGAAAATGGAACAAAAATCGACTATTTACGTCAGAATGATTATAATAGATAATATAGATTACATCAAGGGATATAGTGAGAGAAAAGGAGAGATCAATGATGAGAGTAACGATGAGAAAATTAAAAAGATTAAAAATTGGGATTATAAGTGTTTTGGTAATGGTACTTATTTTGTCCGCGTGTGGAGCTCAAAAACTTAGTAGGACAGAGGAAGCTGTGACCAGTTCCAATGATGCCGGTTTTATGGACTATGGAGAAAGTAGTCCTGCTATGCCGCAAGAATCCAGAGAAGAAGCTGGTATAGAAATGGAAATGACGGTTGAAGAATCAAAAAGCTTTGATAACGGTGAACCACTACCGGAGTCTATGGTTGTTAATGAACGTAAGATTATAAAAACAGGTCATATATCCTTAGAAACCCTAGAATACGATAAAACTTTAGTAGCCATAAAAGAATCTATAGGCAAATACAACGCTTATGTAGAGAGTTCAGAAAGTTATGGCGGTCAGATCTATGAAAGTGGTGCGGATAGACGATCCAGTCGCTACGCTATAAAAGTTCCGGCTGAACAATTTGAGTCTATGTTCGAAGAACTTCAATCCATAGGGCAAGTGCTTAATGCCAATGAAGGTCGTGAAGATATTACCAGCCAGTTTGTTGATGTAGAATCCAGATTGGCAACACTTAAAGTACAAGAGGATCGTCTTCTTGCTATTTTAGAAAAATCCGAGAAACTTGAAGATGTAATTCAACTGGAGTA
The DNA here is from genome assembly GCA_002841435.1 of Firmicutes bacterium HGW-Firmicutes-3. Taxonomy (GTDB): domain Bacteria; phylum Bacillota; class Clostridia; order Lachnospirales; family Vallitaleaceae; genus Petrocella. The sequence continues at coordinate 10,989 of PGZS01000052.1, forward strand.
CGCACTTCAGAATGTTCGATACGAGATTGAGCATTATACAAGCAATCTTAGAAATATGAGTGAGAGCGTTCGGTATTCAACCATACATGTAAATATTCAGGAAGTACTAAAACCAACAATCATAGAAAAAGAACCAATAACCCTTACAGAACGTGTAAGCCAAGGCATCAAAAATACATTTACGGATATTAAAGAAGGTCTTGAAGACTTAATCGTCTACGTTATAGCCAATTCTCCTTATTTGTTATTTACTGCATTAATGATTTTCATAGGTATAAAAGTCTATAAAAAGAATATAAAGAAAAGCAAAGGCATGAAACAAATCGACGCGGCTAAAAAGGACGATGATCATCCAAGTGCATAGTTTATTATAACTTGCACAGTTTACACATATAATTTGGTAGGTTTTACTTTAAGTGATTAAGTAGAACCTACCTTATTTTCAGCTATTCAAGCACATTTTTTGTTACTTATCATGAAACTTTTTAAAATAAGCCTAAAAGATTGATTAGCCTCACGTATTGTTGTAAAATAAAACAGATTACATCATGACATAGGAGCTGTGGATATGGCGGATAGAAAAGCATTAGCCAACAAAAAAAGAATCGTTGTAAAAGTAGGTTCATCTTCATTGACTTACAAAGATACCGGACATATTAATCTGACGAAAATGGAAAAACTCATTCGTCAACTGGCGGATATGAAACACAGTGGACTGGATGTGGTCTTAGTTTCATCCGGTGCGCAGGCGGCAGGGATTAGTGTATTAAATCTAGATAGTAAGCCATTAGAAATGGATAAGAAACAAGCGGTAGCATCAGTAGGACAAGCATCCTTGATGCGCATGTATCAGAAATTTTTTAGAGAATATAACATCATTGCAGGACAGGTATTGATAACAAAAGACATAACCATTGAAGAAAAAAGTAGAAGTAATGTTGTAAACACTTTTAATGCCTTACTGAGTTACGGTACGATTCCTATTGTTAATGAGAATGACACGGTTGCCACAGACGAGATTGAGTTTGGCGATAACGATACCTTATCAGCTATTGTTGCTACTTTGGTAAAAGCGGACTTACTCATACTACTATCGGATATTGATGGGTTACACAATATGGACCCAATCCGTCACGTTGAGGCTGAGTTGATACCGGAAGTTGAAGAAATCAATAGCGAGATTCTAAAAATGGCAACCGGTTCAAGCACCCTTGTTGGAACTGGCGGTATGGTGACGAAGCTACAAGCTGCTATGATTGCAACCGAAGCACATATTGATATGGTTATCGCCAATGCAGATCGACCTTATGTTTTGCTGGATATACTAGCTGGTGAGGCTATTGGAACCTTATTTAAAGCGTTATAAAAAGGAGGTTTGAAATGGATCAATCTCAAATCGAACGTATTAATTTTTTGGCCAAAAAATCAAAATCAGAAGGCTTAAATGAACAAGAAAAAGAGGAACAACAAATATTAAGAAAAGCTTATATTGAAAGTTGGAAAAATGGCGTCAAGGCAACTTTAAGTCAAGCAAGTTTTGTAGAAGCCGATGGAAGCATAACGCCCATCAGAAGGAAAAGTGATGGATAAGACAAACTTTAGAGCAAAACATTTATTTATTAGGCAGCAGATGTATTTTTCAGATGTTACGCGTAAAAGTGAGAAAATCGCTAGGCGTATTATGGAAGCGGGTTTTTTCAACCAATCTTGTAATGTTTTCGGTTATATAGCTATGAAAAATGAAGTGGATTGTCTTTTTATAAAAGACATGGTTAACCATAGAGGCTATGATTTCTTAGTACCGAGGGTGCTGGAACAAAAGGGTATGGCGTTCTCACCTTATATCAGTCCGGAACAGCTAAAACAAAGTGCTTTTGGTGTTATGGAACCAAAGATGGGTAGCGCTGTTGTTGAGCCTAAAGATGGTGATTTAATTCTTGTCCCCGGTTGTTGTTTTGATCTTAAAGGTAATAGAATCGGATATGGTGGCGGCTATTATGATGATTATCTTAAAGCCCATTCAAATCAAATAAAAGTTGGATTGGCCTATGAGAATCAACTGGAGAATCAGTTGCCATATGAGAGTAAAGACCAAGTCATGGATTATATCGTTACAGAAGATCGTGTGATTAAGATTAAAAAAAAATAACGATATTGTAAACAAGCGACCTTTGATTCAATAAGAAGGTCGCTTGTTCTTTCATATGTCGGATACATTTATATGAGAAACTGTCCCTTTCAAATCCTAGCATTCTGTCATTTTACAAATGACAGAATTAAACGTATACTGTTTATTCAAAGCTCAGAGCTTTCATAAATCAAGATTAGAAAGGACAGTGTACAATGAATTCAAGATATGAACTTAATAAAAACTTAGCGCAAATGTTTAAAGGAGGCGTCATTATGGATGTAACGACGCCGGAAGAAGCCGTGATTGCAGAAGAAGCAGGAGCATGTGCCGTTATGGCTTTAGAACGTGTACCTGCTGACATTCGAAAAGATGGTGGCGTGGCAAGAGCAAGCGATCCCAAAATGATCAAAGCGATTCAAAAAGCTGTCAGCATCCCTGTAATGGCAAAAGTAAGAATAGGACATTTCGTTGAAGCACAAATCCTTGAAGCGTTAGATATTGACTACATTGATGAAAGTGAAGTGCTTACACCGGCGGATTCAGAACTACATATAGATAAAAGCCTATTTAAAACGCCTTTTGTCTGTGGCGCTAAAAATCTAGGAGAAGCACTTAGACGGATTCTAGAAGGGGCATCAATGATTCGTACAAAAGGCGAACCGGGCACAGGGGATGTTATTGAAGCTGTTCGACACATGCGTATGATGCAGTCAGAAATAAGAAGAATACAAAGCCTACATAAAGACCATCTATACAATGCAGCAAAAGAACTCATGGTTTCATATGAACTGCTTAAAAGTGTTCACGAAAACGGCAAGCTTCCTGTTGTCAATTTTGCAGCAGGTGGAATTGCAACACCTGCAGATGCAGCTATGATGATGCAACTTGGATGTGACGGTGTCTTTGTTGGCAGTGGTATTTTTAAGTCAGGTGACTCAAGAAGACGTGCAGCAGCCATTGTTAAGGCGGTAACGCACTATAATCAGCCAGAAATACTCGCTGAAGTTTCTGAGGACTTAGGAGAGGCTATGGTTGGTATCAGTGTTTATGACATCAAGCCTGAAGCACGTATGTCAGAAAGAGGCTACTAATGACGGTTGGAATCATAGCCATTCAGGGTGCCTTTTTGGAACACGCTCATACACTTGAAAAACTTGGTATAAAAACTCTATGGGTCAAAGAACCAGCAGATTTAAAACATATTGATCGATGTATTATCCCAGGTGGAGAAAGCACCGCAATATCCAAGCAGATGTGTGAAAGTGGTCTTATGCAAGCCTTGAAAAAACGTATTGAAGAAGGCATGCCAACAATGGGTACTTGTGCCGGACTTGTTCTAATGGCAAAATCTGTAGATAAGGATCCTCTTATAACATTAGGTGTCATGGACATACAAGTTAAACGTAATGCATATGGTAGACAACTTGGCAGCTTTTCAACAAGAGCCAGTTTACCGTTAATTTCGCAAAATCAGGTTGAGCTAATTTTTATCCGAGCACCCTATATACAGAAAGTTGAGCCATCCGTTCAAATCATTCATGTTCATGAGTCACGTATTGTCGCTGTTTTACAAAATCGTATGTTTGCTGTTGCTTTTCACCCAGAGCTAACTGAGCAAACTTGCTTTCACGAATATTTTTTAACGATTTAACCAATGGAATAATGTCATAATTTTTTTTTAGGTAAATATGTAGAGTTATGTTGCGTAGTATAGTATAGTACAATTATGACTAAAGTAAAAATCTCATTGTTATACTTTTAAACCTAATGAAACAAGGAGGGATATTGATGAAATATGATTGGGTAGATGGGTATTGTTTATCAAAGACAGGCACAGTAAGAGACTATAAAGTGGAGTGGGAAGCCACACGCTACTTAGTAGGAGATAAGATGTATGTGATGATCGGTACCAATAAAGAAAAGAAACAAATTATAACAGTCAAATGTGAGCCAATCTTTGGCCAGTCATTACGAGATCAATATTCAGATATTATTCCTGGGTATTATATGAATAAGACCCATTGGAACTCTGTGTTTCTAGAAGGGGATGTTCCGGATGAGATACTAAAAACCATGTTGGATATGTCCTATGATCTTCTCTTTAAAGCTTTGACACAAAAACAACAAAAAAGAATACTTGAAAATGAATAAATGCTCAAGTTTTACTCGCGAAGCAATTAGGAGGCTTATGTATGAATTACAATTTAAATAGAGCAATCAAAGCGAATATTGCTTTTATATGGTTTTTTGCTTTCTTTCTAAGCTTAACAGCCTATATAAATGGCGGTTTTTCTTACGGATTGAAAGCATTAATTGCTACATCAGTAACAGCT
>PGZS01000268.1 GCA_002841435.1 Firmicutes bacterium HGW-Firmicutes-3
ATGTAACAATGAAGTATAGAAGTATGTAACTGTAGTTTTATAATTCTGACTTTGTAATTGTAATTTGCAATAGTATGAGTAGTATGTAACATGTAACATCATTATTTTGTAAATCTAACAGGATAAACGAGAGAATTGCATGAAAAGAAATTGAATATTGAGTAAATATAATGCGAAGGTCAAATTTGACCTTCGCATTTTTGTAAAACCATTTATGATGTTTTGGTACTGTTCTTATTAGCACGAAGTCGCTCTGTTTCTCTTAGGATTTTCTTACGAAGACGAATGCTGTCCGGTGTGATTTCGACCAATTCGTCATCGGCAATGAATTCAAGGGCTTCTTCTAGAGAAAAGATCTTTGGTGGTGCCAGCTTGACTGCATCATCATTACCTGAAGACCTTGTATTGGTTAACTTCTTATTTTTTGTTGGGTTAACAGACATATCGTCTTTACGTGAATTGATACCGATAATCATACCTTCGTAGACTTCTGTTCCGGTATGAATGGTCATGGTCGCACGATCAGATAAGTTATTAAGAGAATAAGGTGTAGCGATACCCTGCTCACCTGAGACAAGAACACCATTATTTCTACTTGGAATTTCACCTTTGTGACGCTCAAATCCTTCAAAGGAGCGAACAATCGTAGCTTCACCTCTTGAATCAGTAATCATTTCAGAACGAAAACCAAGTAAACCTCGTGTAGGTGCTACATATTCGATTTTTGTAAAACCATTCTCAGAGATCATATTCTCCATAGTACCTTTTCGATTGTTAAGTGAAGAAATGGCCATACCTACATAAGAATCCGGTAAAGTAATTAAGACGCGTTCTATTGGCTCAACGGTCTTTCCGTCTTCCTTGTGCATGATAACTTCAGGCTTTGAAACACTAAGCTCATAGCCTTCACGTCTCATATTTTCAATTAATATAGACAAGTGTAACTCGCCACGTCCGGAGACTTTATAACCTTCAAGTCCGCCTAGATCTTCTACTTTTAGACCAACGTTGACTTGAAGTTCTTTTTCCAAACGATCCCTGATATGTCTTGTGGTTACGAACTTACCAACACGACCAGCAAAAGGTGAGCTGTTAACCAAGAAGTTCATGGATAACGTCGGTTCTTCTATATGAATCATTTCCATACCTTGAACATTATAGATGTCACAAAGGGTTTCACCGATTGATAGATCTGCAATACCTGCAACAACGGCGATATCACCACTAAACAGCTCATCTTTTGGCGTCTGCTTAAGACCTTCATAACAGAAAAGCTTCAGAACCTTGCCGGTAGCAACACTACCATCTCTTTTTGTGATTGCTACCTGTTGGCCGGCTTTGATTGTGCCTTTTGTAACACGTCCGATACCAAGTCTTCCGATATAATCATCATAGCCAAGAGCAGATATTTGCATCTGTAACGGTTCATCATCGAAGTCAGGATAAGCCGTGACGTGTTTAATGATGGTCTCAAAAAGAGGTGTCATATCACTACTTTCTTCGCCCATCTCATTAATAGCATAACCATCCCTTGCAGCACCATAGAGAACTGGGAAGTCCAGTTGCTCATCTGTTGCGTCTAGATCTACGAAAAGATCGAAGGTCATATCCACAACTTCTTCCGCTCGTTCATCTTTTTTGTCGATTTTATTAATAAAAAGGATGGGTCTTAGATTCATTTCCAAAGACTTTTGGAGTACGAATCGTGTTTGTGGCATTGGGCCTTCACTGGAGTCAACCAGCAAGATAACCGTATCCACAGTCTTCATAATACGTTCAACTTCAGAAGAAAAATCCGCATGACCGGGTGTATCTACAATATTTATTTTATAATCTTTATAACGAATTGAACAGTTTTTAGAGTAGATCGTTATGCCACGTTCTCTTTCAATG
>PGZS01000269.1 GCA_002841435.1 Firmicutes bacterium HGW-Firmicutes-3
ACTGGCGATATCATGAAAATGCCAGGTCTGCCAAAAGTACCAGCAGCCGAAAAAATTGACGTCGATGAAAATGGTGTAATTTCTGGTTTATTCTAGAAAAAACAAATAAATAAAAAGGCCGATGTGGGTTCTCAGGAACCCATCTCGGTTAAGTTAAAGTGTTAAAAAATATACAATAAAAGATTGAAGTGGAGTTAGTAAATGGAATTTGATGCAGTAGGAACTGATCTTGGTTCTATCTCAGAAAAAAAATGCACAGAATTTGTTGAAGCCCTGTACAGCAAAGCTGCTGTTCCAGGTGGCGGCGGTGCAGCAGCATTAGTGGGGGCAATCGGAACAGCGCTAGCTGGAATGGTTTGCAACTTGACCACTGGAAAGAAAAAATATGCAGAGTACGAAGAAGATATTCAGCGTATTTTAAAAGAAGCGCAGGTTTTACAGGATCGTCTGTTAGCAATGATTGATGAAGATGCAAAAAACTTTTTGCCTTTAGCAAAAGCTTATGGTCTGCCTAAAGAAACTGAAGAGGAAAAAGCTTACAAAGAAAAAACCTTAGAAGAGTGTACCAAGGTTGCTTGTAGCATTCCGCTTGAAATCGTTGAAGTATGTTACAAGGCTGTTTTATTACAGGAAGAACTGGTCGGAAAAGGTTCCGCTTTAGCCATCAGTGATGTAGCATGCGGCGTTCAGTGTTTAAGAGCTGGAATGATCAGTGGCTGGGTTAATGTATTAATTAACATCAAAACAATCAAAGACGCTGACTATGTAGCTGATGTTAATAACAGAATCAAACCAATGCTGGACAAAGGTATTGAAATTTGTGACCGTGTTTATGCAGATGTTGAAAAACAACTTTCATAGAAAGAGTTATAAAAACCAATAAAAATTTTGAACTAAGAGGAGTATTATAATTATGGCAGCAAAATTATTAAGTGGAAAAGAAGTAAGTGAATCAGTACTGGCTCAAGTGCTGGCGGATGCTAATGAATTAAAAGCAAAAGGCATTCAAGTAAAAATGGCTATTATGCGAGTTGGTGAAGATCCAGGATCTATTTCTTACGAAAAAAGCATTATCACCAGAATGGGAAAATCAAACATCGAAGTTGAATCCGTTCAATTCCCTATTGATGTAACTGAAGCTGATTTTATTGCAAAACTTCAGGCAATTAACGAAGACAAAGACATTCATTCTGTTTTAATCTTCCAACCATTACCAGATCAAATTGATGCAGAAAAAATCAAATATCTGTTAAGCCCAGAAAAAGATCCCGATGCGCTTAATCCTACAAACTTAGGAAAACTGATGATCGCCGATGAAAGAGGATTCTTCCCATGTACAGCTGAAGGCGTTATGGAAATGTTTAAATTCTATAACATTGATGTTAAGGGTAAAGACGTTGTTGTTATTAATAACTCTAACGTATTAGGAAAACCACTAACAATTATGCTGACAAATGAATTTGCTACCGTAACTATGTGTCACGTACATACAAAAGATACTGCTTCTTACACCAAGAAAGCTGATATCGTTGTAACCGCATGTGGTATCTACGGATTAGTGAGAGCTGATATGTTAAGCGAAGACTGTATCTTAATTGACGTTGCTATGTCTCAGATGAAAGACGAAAATAAAGAATTTGTATTAAACGAAGAAGGCAAGAAAATTCGTGCTGGAGATGCTCACGTAGACTGTTTAGACAAGGTTGCAATGATTACTTCGGCAACTCCTAACTGCGGTGGCGGAACAGGCCCAATCACAACAGCTTTATTGGCAGCACATGTTATTCGCGCATGTAAAATGCAAAATAACTTATAAAATCTGAAAAAACAAAGGAGGTATACAATTGGAGGATTACACAAAGTTTAAACTGAAAAGAAAGGAAGAGCT
>PGZS01000270.1 GCA_002841435.1 Firmicutes bacterium HGW-Firmicutes-3
ACAAAGGTTAAAGATGAGACACCTACGAAATACAATGAAGAAGCAGTGGTTAACCATTCTATTATTGCTGATGGTTGTATCATTGAAGGTGAGGTTTACAACAGTGTTTTATCAAGGGGCGTTAAGATTGGTAGAGGTGCAATTGTTAGAAACAGTATTATCATGCAAGATACTGTAATTGAAGCCAATGCAACTTTAGATTATGTAATCCTAGATAAAGAAGTGACTGTTAAAGAAGGCAAAACATTAAAAGGGGAGCGTAGTTTCCCGATTATTGTTGGCAAAAACATAGAAATCTAATAAGTTTTTCTGAGTTAGATCAGAGCTATATCTTATGTATAATATGATTATCAGAGGTCTCTAGGCGAATAAAAGCTTAGAGACTTTTTTTATTTGTGAAGTTAGAATGTGTTTTTTGAAGGGGTCCCATGAAAACCCTTCCAACGTGTGTATAATTACGGTCTCCGATTGGTGCATACATGCACCAAAAGTCGACGGTCAGCATCCATGCTGACTGACTTCATTATACACACTGCTTCAAAGGAAAATTTTTTGTTATAGCATCATGTCTTGAAGATTGACATGATGCGTCAAGGCAATTTTCCTATGAAGTGTTCAGAAATATGAGCAAAGCTCATACCGAGGCAAAGCCTCTTTTCTTACTTCCAGGAACTTCATGGCCGTTGTAGCTAATCCACGGATGGGTTTTCATAGGACAAGTTGAGATAACACAAAAGTGATCACTTCGAAAAATTATGGTGTGATTATAATAAAGTTTTCCAACTTTGCAAAAGAATTTAGACTTCCTTAATAATTAGCCGGGTAAAAATATGTTATAATATAAATGTAAGTAGTATATAGTTAAGTATTATAATCATATGCATAGATAGGCAAATAAACCTAAAGGAGGTAGCTTATGGAAACATTACCCATTCTCCTCATAGCCATCGGTATTCTATTATTGATTGCCGATTTTAGCCGGCGTCATTATGTCAAGTAATACAATTGCTGAAGGTATTGTGATGTTTTTGGTTATTCTGCTATTAGCCATTGTTCTCATGTATTTGGCTTATAAATTCATAGCATCTAGAAAAAGCCCTTTAATACAAAAGGCTCAACTAAATGAAGAAATACAAAAAAGTGATTTAAGCCTACTTATTGGTAGAACAGGAACAGCCGTAACAGCACTAAGACCTACAGGTAAAGGTGATTTTGATGGTTTAGAACTGGATGTCTTAACAAAAGGTGGTTTTGTACAAAAAGGTTCTAAAATTGTAATTGCAGAAGTGGAAGGTAAAAAAATCTTTGTTAAAGGTGTAGAATAGGAGGTATTGATATGGAACAACCCATTGGTATGTTACTCATAGTTTCGTTGGTGGTACTGTTTTTGGCTTTGTTTTTTAGCGTCATTCCCGTAAGATTGTGGATTGCTGCTCTTGCGTCAAATGTAAAAGTCAGTATTGCCGGCTTAATAGGTATGAAGTTACGTCGTGTGAAACCGAATCTGATTGTATTGCCCTTGATTCGTGCGGTGAAAGCGAATGTAGATGTGGATATTAATCAACTGGAATCTCATTTATTGGCTGGTGGAAGAGTGGGACGTGTTGTGGATGCTCTCATAGCAGCCCACAGAGCCAAGTTGGATTTGACTTTTGAGCGTGCAGCAGCCATTGATTTGGCAGGTCGTGATGTACTTGAGGCGGTCAGAATGAGTGTTACACCGAAGGTGATTGAAACGCCTCTCGTTGTAGCGGTAGCAAAAAACGGTATTGAAGTCAAAGCTTTGGCCAAAGTAACCGTTCGTGCTAATCTAGAAAGACTGGTCGGTGGTGCTGGTGAAGAAACCATCATAGCAAGAGTTGGTGAAGGTATAGTCACCACAGTTGGTTCAAGTGAAAGCCATAAAGAAGTTCTAGAGAACCCAGATATGATTTCGGAACGTGTCTTGAATAAAGGATTGGACTCAGGAACCGCATTTGAAATTCTTTCTATAGATATTGCAGATATTGATTTGGGTAAAAATATTGGTGCAAGACTTCAAGCAGAACAAGCTGAAGCAGACAAACAGATAGCTCAAGCAAAAGCTGAAGAACGACGTGTTTTTGCCATCGCAAGAGAACAGGAAATGAAGGCTTTGGTTGAAGAGATGAATGCAAAGGTGGTTGAAGCGCAAGCGCAAGTACCCCTTGCTATAGCTGAGGCATTTAGAAAAGGTAATATTGGTGTTATGGATTATTATAATCTGAAAAATATTCAAGCCGATACCACCATGAGAGAATCCATTGGTGAAAGTGACAAAGAAATCTAGAGGAGGCGTGGTTATGAGAAGCCTTAAGAAAGAATTAAAAAATATGACCAAGACGGATCTTAAGAAGGCCATACTCTTAAAAGAAATACTTGGGAAACCAAAGGCACTGGATAATAGGCTCATAAAGCATCAATAAAAGCTAAGAATATATAATTTTTGACACAGATAAAGGCCTTCAATATGTCCTTTATCTGTGTCTTTTTGTATACTGCTTCTTCTTGACAGTCTGTCATTCCTGTGATATATTCATAACAATCGAGTATACTATAGCACAATGAATAAGAGGAGTACTCTTAAATTGGTTTTTTAAGCGAGTCTGGGTTAGTGGAAGCCGGATAGAGACCATAAGAGGAATGGCGCTTAGGAGTGCTTTGATGAAGAGTGGGTATTTTACCAATTAGGGTGGAACCGCGGAAGTGACGAAAGCTGAAAGGATGATGATTATGGAAAAAACAATGGAAAAAGTTGTAGCACTAGCAAAAGCAAGGGGATTTGTATATCCGGGATCAGAAATTTATGGTGGACTTGCCAATACGTGGGACTATGGACCACTAGGTGTGGAACTCAAGAACAATGTTAAAAAGGCTTGGTGGCAGAAGTTTGTCAAAGAGAGTCCCTATAATGTGGGTGTGGATTGTGCCATTTTGATGAACCCTCAGGCATGGGTAGCTTCAGGACATGTAGGTGGGTTTAACGATCCATTAATGGACTGTAAAGCTTGTAAGGAGCGTTTTAGAGCAGACAAAATGATAGAAGACTATATGGCTTCAAAAGGTATTGCTATTGAAGACCCTGTAGATTCATGGTCCAATGAGGTCATGAAAGCTTATATCGAGGAAAATAATATTGATTGTCCTACCTGTGGCAAACATGACTTCACGGATATCAGGCAATTTAATTTAATGTTCAAGACCTTCCAAGGTGTAACGGAAGATGCAAAAAATACCGTATATTTACGTCCGGAGACCGCTCAAGGTATTTTTGTTAACTTTAAAAATGTACAAAGAACATCCAGAAAAAAAGTACCTTTTGGTATCGCACAAGTTGGAAAATCCTTTAGAAATGAAATCACACCGGGTAATTTCACTTTTAGGACGAGAGAATTTGAACAGATGGAATTGGAATTTTTCTGTAAGCCGGGAACGGATATCGAGTGGTTCTCCTATTGGAAAGCTTTTTGTGTCAATTGGTTAGAAGAGCTTGGTATGACCAAAGACCATATGCGCGTTAGAGACCATAGCCCTGAAGAATTATCACATTACTCAAATGCAACGAGTGACATTGAATTCATGTTCCCCTTTGGTTGGGGAGAGCTATGGGGTATTGCTTCAAGAACGGACTTTGATTTGACCCGTCATCAAGAACATTCCGGTCAGGATTTGACCTATTTTGATCAAGAAACCAACGAAAAATATATACCCTATTGCGTGGAACCTTCACTTGGGGCTGACCGTGTTACATTGGCCTTTTTATGTGAAGCCTATGACGAAGAAACATTAGAGAACGGTGAAGTAAGAACGGTATTAAGATTCCATCCGGCACTCGCACCGATGCAAGTGGCTATTCTTCCACTCTCTAAAAAGCTGAACGATGATGCACAAAAAGTCATGGATTTATTAAGTAAGTATTATAATGTGGAATTTGATGACCGACAAAGTATCGGTAAACGATACAGACGTCAAGATGAGATTGGTACGCCATTTTGTATTACTTATGATTTTGATTCCAATGAGAATCAATCTGTCACCATCCGTCATAGGGATTCTATGGAGCAAGAACGGGTAAAAATCAGTGAACTTCTTCATTATTTCCATGATAAGTTTGATTTTTAATAGACGCACAATATAAAATATAATCAACC
>PGZS01000053.1 GCA_002841435.1 Firmicutes bacterium HGW-Firmicutes-3
AAATGCTCTATGATTACCTAACAAATCTCCACGGAACTCATCACTATGTTTTTCCATACCTGTCAAAAACCAAGTGATCGGTTCCATAAAAGCGTCATAGTTCATCACCGTATCCCATTGATCACCGTTTTTTATCCAGTCACTGGGGTCACCATAATGCTCTGCTAAGATAAGGGCTTCCGGATTGGCACCTTTTACGGCATGCCTAAAATCACGCCAAAACTGATGGTTAAATTCTTTTGTATAGCCAAGATCTGCTGCCACATCCAAACGCCATCCATCGGCATTATAGGGTGGTGATACCCACTTCTTAGCCACTTCAAGTACATAACGGTATAATTTCGGTGATCCTTCAAAATTCAGTTTCGGTAGGGTATCATAGCCCCACCAACCGTCATAATGTGGGTTATCCGGCCAGGATTGTCGGTTATGAAAATGAAAGAAAGTGACATATGGACTGGCATTTGATGTATAGGCACCTGCCTCATAATTTCTTGCATGGGCATAGAACTTCTCACGGTCCATCCATTTATTAAAGGAACCGCAATGATTAAAAACACCATCTAATATGACTTTCATACCAAGAGCATGGGCTTTTTCAACCAGCTTAACAAATAAGGCGTTGCTTGCTTCTATATTAGCAGGTTCGGTTGTTCTTGTAATATATTTTGTGGCATTGTTATTATCCGGCTTGATTTCATCAAGAACCTTACCGCCATCCATCACAATGGTGCCAAAGTGAGGATCAACACTATCATAATCTTGAGTGTCATATTTGTGATTAGAAGGTGATACAAAAATAGGATTCATATAAACTACATCCACACCCAGTTCTTTAAGGTAGTCTAGCTTATCCATTACCCCTTGCAAGTCTCCACCGTAAAATTCCCTTATACCATCAGGGTTCGGGTATTGGGTCCATTTTTTTACTTTTTTTGCAAGTTTACCGACATATAAGTATTCGTTATCCACCACATCGTTGGAAGGATCACCATTGTTAAAACGATCCACAAAAATCTGGTACATCACTGCACCTTTGGCCCAATCCGGCGTCTTAAAATTCGGCACCATCATAAAATGATAATATGCATCCGGTTCTCTTGTTACACCTCTTTTATTGTAATAGCACTTCAGATTACCTGCATGGATTTCAAAATAATATTTTACCAATTTGCCTATAGGGGGCATATCGGCACTATAGTAATCGAACAATTCATCCGAAAACTCTACAGACATGGCAATCTTTTTTTCTTCACTACAAAGCCATACCAGCTCCACATTATTTTTTGCAGTTCGTATACGTATTTTGATTACATCCTTGCTAGTAGGTTCTTGTGGCATCCGATAAAAATTTGTGCCATCAGAAAATATCGCTTTTTCGTCTAATATAGGCTGTCTCGTCTCAACATACAAAAACAGCTTCTGTGCTCTTGTTAAGTGTTCATATGGTATATGCATATTCATAAGATTATCTGACAATAAATGCCATCCAACCTCCTCTCGGTTTTAAACCCTGTCGCTTTATTCACTAAAATACATTGTTATATTGTATATGAAAGCTGTCTGAATTACAACTTTTCCGGTAATATCTTTTTATGATCCAATTATGAGCTTGATGTCTCTATTACTATTTAGGTCCAGGACCTATATATGTATTTTTAAAGCTTTCTCTCAAGAATTCAGCAGAAGCTCTTAGTTTGGAGGTCTCGTCTAGACTAAGGGGTACTTCCAACCGTCTACCGATACCATCTTTGGTTACGATACAAGGAAGGCTGAGGGCGACATCCTCAATGCCGTACTCACCTGTTAGGGTGGTTGACAGAGGAAGAACACTTAATTCATTGATAAGTATGGCTCGAATAATTCGGTCCACACTTTTGGCGATACCGATATTGGTATAACCCTTATTAATTAAAATCTCATAGCCAACCTGTTTCACTTCTTCTACAACAGCCTCTTTATCCAGTGGAACATCCTCATAGATAATGTCAAAATCATCAATAGGCACACCTGCGATATTAGAGCTGCTCCATGTTGCAAAGGCTGTTTCACCATGTTCACCAAGAATATACCCATGGACATTTTTTGTGTCTATCAGATATTTTTGTCCAAGAATACGTCTGAACCTAGCCGTATCTAAGGTGGTACCTGTTCCGAATATTTTCTCAACCGGGTACCCAAAATAGTTTTGAGCATAATACGTAAGAATATCCACAGGATTTGATACCATGATGATGATGGCGTCCATTGTATACATGATAATCTGTTCCATCACTTCTTTTACCACTTCTATATTTTTCTGAGCTAAGGCAATTCGGTCAACCACATCACCCGGCTTGGCACTTGGTCCAGCCGTTATAACAATGATGCTGGCATCTTCACAATCACTATAGGTACCTTGCTTCACTTTAATATTAGGGCTATAAGCAAAGGCTGTAGAATGAGATCCATCAAGAGCTTCTCCATATGCTTTCATTTCATTTTTGTCAATTATAACAATCTCCGCCAAAGAACCTGATGAAAGCAATGTTGACAAAACTGCCGAGCCCACTTGACCTGCACCAATAATTACCACTTTATTTCTTTGAATTTTCATAAGTCACCTTCCTTAATCCCTCAATTATTCTACCAACAAGGTTCTTATACGGTCTCTAATCATAGAAAGAGCCACTTTGTTATAACCACCTTCAGGTACGATAATATCTGCGTACTTCTTTGAAGGCTCAACAAATTCTTCATGCATAATCTTGACAGTCGTTAGGTACTGTTCGATGACAGAATCCATACTTCTACCACGCTCTTTTACATCTCTCACCATACGTCTAATAATTCTAACATCTGCATCCGTATCTACAAAAATCTTCATATCCAAAAGATCCCTAAGCCCTTTATGCTCAAAGATCAGGATACCTTCCACAATGATGACCCTTTTTGGTTCTACATGAATCGTTTCTTTGGCTCTAGTATGATTCATAAAGTCGTAAACAGGATGTTTAATTGCAACCCCTGCTTTTAATGCTAGTATATCTGTCACCATCATATCCGTGTCAAATGCATGGGGATGGTCATAGTTCATTTTACTACGCACTTCAAAGGGTTTATCTTCATTGGCTTTATAATAATAATCATGGGTAAGGGTCACTACCTCATTACCCACGACTTCTTTAAGTCTGTTGACCAAAGTCGTTTTTCCGGACCCCGTACCACCTGCTATTCCAATCACAATGGGCTGCTTCATCATTCTTTCTCCTTTAATCCTTCACTCTTTACGATTCTCTTATACATTTCATAGAGTCCACCGGGACAGTCCTTAAGTAAAAAGCATTGGTCACATTTTGGTGAACGGGCTGTACATAGGGTGCGCCCATGGGCGATAATCTGCGTATTATATCTTAACCAATGTTCTTTTGGTATTTTTTCCATTAAGTCAAATTCTATTTTAACAGGGTCGGCCAGTTCCGTAAATCCCAATTTGTTGGAGATTCTTTTCACATGGGTATCTACAACAATTGCCGAAATATTATGTTTGTGTCCCAATACAACATTAGCCGTTTTCCTACCAACGCCCGGCAACTCTGTTAGCGCATCGATATCAATGGGAACCTTACCGCCATGTTTTGTCAGAAGCAACTGGCAACAGGCTTTGATATTTTTTGCCTTATTCCTATAAAAACCGGTTGAATGTATGGCTTTTTCGATATTGCGAATATCGGCTTCTGCAAAAGCCTTTACGGAGTCAAATTCTTCAAACAAAGCCGGTGTGACCATGTTAACGCGGTCATCCGTACACTGGGCACTCAATTGAGTTGCAATTAGGAGTTGCCAGTCACTTTCATTGTTTAAATAGCAAACATGTTCCTTACCATAAACCTCATCCAAATAATCCAGTATTCTTTCCATTCTCTTTTTGTCTATCATAAGTCACCCATAAGGCTCTATAACCTAATTCTCGTGGCTATTGCCTGTCCTGTCATCTTGTCTCTCGACTTATAGTTATAAAAAACATGGTTAACACCTTTTTCCTTTGGTCCTGATAACAGGTCAAAGTCATACCGTTCTACATGGGTCATACGTATAATTTGTTTCATGTTGTAGCCCTCATAAGCCTTAAAAAGAGGTTCCATAAAATCATCACTCTGATAAAACTTCTTTATTTCCGGTGTTAATCCTTCTTTTACATCTGCAAAGTCCGGCCATTTCTTTGGCTTCTCCTGCAAACATAGATCATGAATCAACCACTGTGCCAATGTATCTTCATGCACATAGGATACTTGTTGACCAAATTCATATAACAGGTCATAGAATTTAATCTTATGATGTTTGACATGATATAACCCTTCTACTTCCCAGTATTCACGTAAAGTCTCAAAAAGAGCAAAAGGATGGTCAAACAAATCCATAAGATAAGCCATACTATTAGAAAATTGCCCGCTGTTATAATAATACTCAAGCAGCACTTCGATTTCCTTAAGTTTTCTAAGGTCTTCATAACTCATTTCTCGTGTTCTTAGTACCTCATAAGGTGGATGTTTTCTGCTTATGATGCCATAGGTTTCTTGCTGCTCCTCTATTTTCGAACCTTTTAGCACTTTAAGGAATCCTAATTGTAGTTGTTCCGGTCTAATCGCCATAACATCATTAAAAGATTTCCCAAATGCTCGGTAGGTTTCTTTAGGAAGTCCGGCAATTAAATCTAAATGAAGATGGATGTTACCATTTGCTTTTAAGGCCAACACCCGTTCTTTTAAGACTTCAAAATCAGTTTGTCGATTAATATCCACTATGGTTTCTTGGTTTGTAGACTGAACACCAATCTCAAATTGAAATAAACCTATCCGAACCGTTTTTAGAAAAAGGATTTCCGTTTCATCCAGTAAATCTGCTGTGATTTCAAAGTGAAAATTCGTTTTACCATTATCGTGGTCCCTTAAGTAGGTCCATATGGCCATACTGTGGATTTTTTTTGCATTAAAGGTACGATCTACAAATTTAACCTGTCTGACGCCTTGATCTAGGAAGAACTGAAGCTCCTCAAAGACCATATAAAGCGGCCTAAATCGCACACCTTTTTCAATAGATGACAAACAATACTCACAGTTAAAAGGACATCCACGTGAGGTTTCATAATAGATAATTCTGTGTTCAAGACCTAAGAGGTCTTTCTTATAAGCAAATGGCACCTTGGCCATAGACATAGGCACCTCTTGAGGATTTTGTTTTATCAGACCTTGATTTCTATAGGTCAGACTGCCAATCTCCATTAACCCGTCTTCACAACCCTTTTCAAGGCAAGCAAGTAAATTAACCGTTGGTATCTCGCCTTCCCCCGATATGATATAATCTATTTCCGGATAATGCGTCATCCAAGTAATTGGGTTATAGGATACCTCCGGCCCCCCTAAGACAATCCTTATATTCGGACGAATCAGACGTATCATCTGAACCATTTTTATAATCATCTCTATATTCCACAAATAGCAGGAAAACCCGATAATACTCGGTTCCTGCTTTATGATTTCATCTAATATATAGTCTAAAGATTGGTTAATTGTATATTCACTGTATTCTATGGTTAATCCTTTTTTCTCACCGAAGGCTTGTATATAGCGTATGGCAAGGTTAGAATGTATAAACTTTGCATTAATACCGATCATTAAATGCTTCATTGGTCACCTAACTTTCTAAATATCACTATAACATATATTTCGACCCTCTCAGACCATTATACACAATAATAGCCCAAAGTTGTTACTCTTTCGTACTTTCTCGGTGTATGAATTCAAAACCCATGGTCATTTCATGATGGTCTTTCAAATCACCTTCAATCAAATCAATCAGCATCGTTGCTGCAAGTTTCCCCATGACATATTGATCCACTCTAACCGTTGACAAGCTTGGGGTCACATACTTTGCGAATTCTATATCATCGTAGCCGATAACTTCTATTTTTGTAGGTATTTTAACACTTTTTTCCTTGAGAGCCTTCATAGCACCAATAGCCATGTGATCATTGGCCGCAAAGACTGCTGTTGGCATATCTTTACACCGTAAGATAATTTCTTTCATAGCCTCATAGCCTGAATCAACTGAGTAAGCCCCTTCAGCAACAAGGTCATCATCATAAGTCAGACCTGCCTCTTCCAAAGAAGTTCTATAGGCATTTAGACGCGCTGCATTTGACCTATCATAGGATGAACCCTTAATAAAAGCAATCTTTTCATGCTTCTTTTGAATAAAATACTCAACAACTTTTTGAGTGGGAGATATAAAATCCTGAATCACACACGGCAATCTAAGATCTCTTATTTCTTTATCCGTAATCACCACAGGCATCTTTTTACGAATGCGTTTGATAACATCAATATGTTCTTGCATTACGTTGGTAGGAAAATAAATAATGCCATCCACCCTTTTTTCGTATAAAAGGTTAAAATTAGCAATATCTTCCTCTGTTAAATTGTTATCCTTATAGTTCGCCGTAATCATCAACCCGTAGCCTCTTTGCTTACAAACTTTGTTAATGGCGTCAATTCTGTCACTATAATAATTATTCATCCCTGGCATAACAATGCCTAAGATATTGGTTTTATTATTTGTCAGACTTTTAGCAATCTGGTTGGGTCTAAAGCCCGTCTCTTCAATTGCTTTAAGCACTCTGCCCCTTGCAGCCGCACTAACGCCCGGCTTATTATTTATAACTCTTGAAACGGTTGCTATAGAAACATTCGATAACTTAGCTACATCATATATATTCATATCTGTTCCACCTTCATTTTAGCGAGTTTGCTACTATCTTTATAATATAGTGCATGGGATTTGTCAAGCTTTGCTCATACTTCTGCCTTTTATGAAAAAAAACAGAAAGAAGGCGTAGCATCGTCTTATCTTAATAAAACAACTTTACGCCTTCTTGATAACTCTATAGTATCTTTAACTCTTATACATATCCCATCATCAGTACATAGTGACACGCACTACCGCCCATGACAAAAAGATGAAACAACTCATGAAATCCGAACCATTTACGATGCTTTAATGGCCACTTAAGACCATATATAATACCACCAATGGTATACGTAATACCGCCGGCGACCAACCATCTAAATCCTTCTTGTGGTATGGCTTTGAATACAGGATAAATAGCAATAATCACGAGCCAACCCATTAGGAGATACATACCCGTAGTTAACCATCTAGGTGCGTCCAACCAGAAGGCTTTCATAACAATGCCGGCTATGGCAATCCCCCATATAACCACCAACAAGACGATGCCCAAAGTACCTTTAAGTGAAATTAGGCAAATTGGCGTATATGTCCCTGCAATAAGAATAAAAATCATCATATGGTCAATACGTTTATATTTTCGTCTTAAGCTTTCAGGTTGATCAATGATATGATATACAGTACTGGCTGTATATAGCAGTATAAGGCTCAACCCAAATATAGTAAATGTAATGAGATACGTCATGGATCCGACGTCAATTGCTTTTATAATTAAGGTAGCTGCTGCTATACAAGCCAACACAGCACCTATTAGATGGGTTAATGCACTGATGGGATCTTTCACTTTCATATTACCATACCTCCTATGTAGTAATTAATACTATGTGTTGTTATATTGATATTACCATAAAATGTATTTAAATGCAAGAAAAGAAGTTACGCTTCGTTATGAGCTCTGCTCATATTTCTGAACGGCTCGAAAGGAAAGGACCTTGACGCATTCAGCTATGTTTTAAAGCTGAATGCTAGAGTATGACTTTCCTTGAGAACAAGAAAAAAATACACCCACACCTTGGATATCCATCCATGGTTAGATGTATTCATTCATAGTCATAAAGTCATCTACAAATAAGACGCTACAGCTGAAAGTACCATACTTAATACAATGACTAAGGATACCACGATACTCACTTTTTTGACTAGCTTTCGGTTTTGAAAAAACATTTTGTTCACTCCAATTCTGATATGTTTATATTTACGAGCTTTGACTTTTCATCATACAGTAATTATATTATAATGGAAATAGCAAATAATCTCAAGTAGAACAAAGAGGCTTCGCCTCGTTTTGCTAAGAAAGGATATAATACTATGGCATTTCCCATTCTATTTGTTTGGTTTATAATAGGTATTTTCATCTTCAGACATCACTTACGAAAAGGATCAAAAAAAGAAGATGCTGCCCACGATGCGTTTTGGAAGAAAGAAGCTTCATCACTAGTAGTAAGGAAACGTAATTTGGACCCCAATGACTATATAAAGACTTCCTTATCCTCGCAACATATTATGGACCAAGCTTTTTTCAATAAAATACAAGCGCCGGATCTATATCGCCAACAAAAGTATCTTTTTGATCTATCCCAGAAGCCCATGGTCAATTTTCAAACTCTAGACAACGCAGAAGTAAGGCTTAAATTCGGTACTGCTACAATAACTGCCATAGAGGCCTATGAAAATAACTTTATTCAATACATCAAGACCCTTCATATCCTCGCTCAAGGTCTTATGGCCGCAGGCCAAGAAGACTTGGCGAGACTCTATCTTGAAGAAGGTATCGCCGTAGGTTCGGATATCCGAGGTAATTACACCCTATTGGCCACCATATACAAGAGGCATCAACAACAAGATGCCATTGCCAATCTCTGTGAAATCGCCAAGAATCTTAATAGCTTGACTAAAACCAAGCTTCTAAACGAATTAGATGAGATTAAGCATGGTGAAGATACAAATCAAAAACCTTTACCATATTGACGAATCAGCCAGTCAATTTTTTGACTGGCTTCACTTTTTGTCAAGGCTTCCAAGTCAAAATCTAAAGCCACTTTATGTTGATTTAACAAGCATAGCAAGAATTTTCTTTGTTTATCCGTCATAGGCGATTGTTTTTTTGGTTTCCACATCATAGGATTGGGACTGAGCTCAATGACTTTGTGGGTATCCATATATTTATACTTAATAATCTGAAAGAGCTCATGGGTCGCAAGTGCATCATCTAAAGCCCTATGGGCATTTTTTCTGGTAATTGAACAGAATTTTAGAAGATGACCTAAGCTGTAGCTATGTTGATGGTCTATATACTGTCTTGATAATAGCAATGTATCCAATGCTTTTTTCTCAAAATGCAGATTCAGACGCATTGCATTTGTTTTTAGAAATGAAAAATCAAAAGGTATATTATGTCCCAATATTGGTAAATCCTCGCAAAATGATAAGAACATAGGCATCACTTGGTTAATCACAGGTGCATCTGATACCATCTCGTTGGTGATGCCTGTTAGATTAATGATATTTTCCGGTATGGACACTTCAGGATTAACCAGCATATTAAAAACGGCTACAATTTGATCGTCAATGACTTTAGCCGCACCAATCTCAGTTATTCTAGCAAAATCCGGATGCATGCCTGTCGTCTCTATGTCAAGTACAATATAGTTTTTCATACCTATTTCAAGCTTCCTCTCGTCTTTACATCCATTCTTTATTGGTGGCATCCACTGATTCTAATAAGATTACTATCTCTTCCAATACCTCTTTCAATGCTTTTGAAAAGGCTTTTAAATCCGATGCTTTCGTATCTAAATCCATTTCTATAGACACTTCTAAAGCTTTTGATCTTTCTATTAGTTCCGTCGCGCCTAAGTTACCACTAAGTCCTTTGATACTATGTGCCAAAAGACGGGCATCCTCTTGGTTACCCGTCTCAAGTAGTTTCTTTATATCTTCATCTACATGTCTATATTGATTGTAAAAACCACTGATTAAAGTATCAAATAGAGATTTTGAACCTCCCAAATGCGTTAAAGCGGCTTCAATGTTCATTTTCCTTTTAACCATAGCATCACCCCTCAATTATTGACACAAAAGTTAAGCTATTGAATTCGACTAATGACAGCTTTTTCTTGATTCTCAATATGTCTGGCTGCAATTTCCTGAGCTTCAATGCCGTTTTTTTCTATGATGGATTTGACAATTTCCTCATGTTCTTCAACCAAAGTTTTAAAATCACTCATCTGACGAATATATTCTACTCTAAATCTATAAATCTGTTCTCTTAAGTTATTAATCATCTGCACCAGCTTTTCGTTATTTGTTGAATGGTAGATGACATCATGAAATTCAACGTCTTTTTTAATAACTGTTTCCACATCCATAATTCGCGCTGCTTCTGTAAACGCATCATTAATGTCTAGAAGTATTTTCATATCTTCATCCGTCATTTTGAGACATGCCAACTTAACCGCCAAGCTCTCAAGTGCCGCTCTTACTTCAAGGACATTCTTAATATCTTGCTCTGTGATTTTAGCCACTTCAGCACCTTTTCTAGGTATCATAATGACCAAACCTTCCAACTCAAGCTTTCTAATGGCTTCACGAATCGGTGTACGGCTCACACCCATCTTTTCTGCCAGCTGTTTCTCCATTAGACGTTCACCCGGAGCCAATTCTCCCTTAAGAATTGCTTTCCTAAGTGTACTAAAAACAATATCTCTAAGAGGTAAATATTCATTAACTGTAACTTTAAAACTTGTATCCATGATTCGTATCCCCACTTTCACTTTCAGTCTTCAATCTTACACTATAGCCTTTAATCAGCCTATTATTAGCCTTATAGTACATTAAACGTTGTTGTGATAAAAACTTGTTTGACCGCTTCATGACGTTTTAGCTTTTTCGCCGCCTGATGGGCCATTCCTTGATCTGCAAAAATACCAAAAACTGCTGAACCACTTCCACTCATCAGTGCCCCAAGTGCGCCTGCACCTAAAATGACCTCTTTTATTATTCTAACCTCAGGGTAACCCTTAAAAGTAACTTCTTCAAGAACATTACCTAAGTTTTGTACGATTTGTTCCAGCTGATCTGCTTTTATCCCTCTAACCATACCATCTATATCCGGATGACTGCTTATGGTCCCTATGTTAAGGTTACCATAAACATAGGCAGTAGATACACTTTGCTTTGGCTTTACAATCAACAGATGAAGCTTCATAATCGGTTTTATAGGTGTCAGCACTTCGCCTATACCTTCTGCAAGCATCGTACCCCCACGAATGCAATATGGTATGTCTGCACCGAATTTTGCGCCTATTTCTTCCATAGTTTCTGAACTCAGGTCTAGCTCAAAAAGTTCATTCATAGCAAGTATACTCTGGGCAGCATCTGTACTGCCACCTGCCAAGCCGGCGCCTACAGGAATAATCTTATAGAGATCAATATATACCCCACTCATAATGCCATAAGCCGCTTTCATGTATTCTACCACTTGGTAAACTAGATTTCTGTTGTCTCTAGGTAAATACGGCAAATTCGTCTTCATAAGTATTTTATCGGATTTGATTTTTTTTAACCTGATTTTATCATGTAATTCTATGGTTTGCATAACCATGCGAACATCATGATAACCGTTTTCTCTTTTTCCGATTACATCTAAAGCCAGATTGATCTTAGCTCTCGCTTTTTTCTTTACTTCTCTCATATACACCTGCTTGTTATTCATTTGTATTTTGTATACTTAATATTATATACAATAATGGTTAAAGTGTCAAAACTATATAGTTGAACTTTTACTTACAATATATAGTTATGAATGTATCTACATAATCTATATGTTGTAAGTAATTTAGAGAAACTTAGTTATGTCACTTTAACCAATGTTAAAGTGTCAAAAAAAACATCAAGGGTTAGCTTGATGTTTTTATCTATTCGCCACAAATGGATAATTCTACATTATGTGTTAATAAGTCTGTATAACTATAGGATACGCTCCTAAATGAATTTTGTTCTAAATTCTTTACCTTTACTACGAAGATACTAGGATATGTGTTTTCCAACACACCTTCCTTCACCACAATTCTCTTTCGTCCCTTATTGGCCCTTATTAGAACCTTGCTGCCGACATGAGCTTTAACCTGTTCCCTAACTGCGAATAAGTCCTCTTTTGCGATCATTCATACACCTCATCTTTACAACGTATTAGTTTTATGATGTTATCTCTCTATATCCCCTAAGTCTCTAGATTATAACATATATAAGCCAAAAAGTCAATTGTGTAATCAATTATTTTAACAAATGATATTTCTATTGTCAATACTTTTTTTTAATATTTATAGTTCTATGTGCTTATTTTTTTGTGGGTCCTAAGAACTTCATGGTTGATGCTGGCTTTCACCCAATTTTTTATTGGTCTTAAGGCGACTGAAGAAAGAAAAAGAGCTAAAACAATAAATTGCTTTAGCTCTCCATATTATGCTTCTGTCTCTACTTCTTTTTCTTCTTCACTTTTATTCCCAAAGAGTAAACGTTCTACAGAAGCTTCATCTAATTCTACTTCGTCTAAAATACCTTCTTTTTTTGCTTCAAAAAGGGCTCTAAATTGGGCACCTGTGATTTTTTCTTTTTCCATCAACAAATCTGCTGTCTTATGAAGTATATCGATATGACTCTCCAGTATTGATTTCGCTTCTTCATATCCGGAGTCAACCATACGTTTGATTTCACTGTCAATAAGCCCAGCAATATTTTCGCCATAATTACGGGTATGACCCCAATCACGACCTATAAAGACTTCTTCGTTGTCCGAACCAAACTGTATAGGTCCTATAACATCTGACATACCATACTTAACCACCATATTTCTCGCTATGGCACTTGCTCGTTCAATATCGTTTGAAGCACCTGTTGTAATATCATCCAGCACGAGTTTCTCAGCAGCACGGCCACCCAGTAAAGATATAATTTCTTGTTCCATCTTCTTTTTGGTCATATACATAGGATCTTTGCTTGGTAATGGCATTGTATAGCCACCTGCCATACCTGTAGGGATAATCGAAATACTATGTACAGGATCTAACTCCTCAAGTTCTTCAAACAAAATTGCATGGCCGGCTTCATGATAAGCCGTTATCCGTTTTTCCTTCTCAGATATAACACGGCTTCGCTTCTCCGTTCCAATACCTACACGCACAAAAGCATGTCTAAGATCCGACTGATTAATGACTTTTTGATCAGATCTAGCCGCATATATGGCAGCTTCATTTAAAAGGTTCTCAAGATCTGCTCCTGTAAAACCTGCTGTAGTTGCTGCAATCTCTTTAAGACTGACGTCATCTGATAAAGGTTTTCCTTTTGCATGAACCTTAAGTATCTCTTCTCTACCCTTTACATCCGGTCGACCTACAAAAACCTTACGGTCAAATCGACCAGGTCTAAGAAGAGCTGGATCTAATATATCCACACGATTGGTTGCCGCTATGACAATAACACCTTCGTTAATACCAAAACCGTCCATTTCAACAAGAAGTTGGTTTAACGTCTGTTCACGTTCATCATGACCGCCACCAAGTCCGGCACCTCTTTTTCGACCAACCGCATCAATTTCATCTATGAAAACAATACACGGTGCATTCTTTTTAGCATTTTCAAATAAGTCCCTAACCCTTGAAGCACCTACACCTACAAACATCTCAACAAAGTCAGAACCTGATATGCTGAAAAATGGTACCCCGGCTTCACCGGCAACAGCTTTCGCAAGTAGGGTTTTACCTGTTCCCGGAGGTCCTACCAATAAAACACCTTTTGGTATCCTGGCCCCAACCTCAACAAACTTCTTCGGACTTTTCAAAAATTCGACAACTTCCTCTAATTCCTCTTTTTCTTCTTCAAGACCTGCGACCTTGTCGAAAGTAACATTTTTATCCTCGTCCAACATCATCTTTGCCTTGCTTTTTCCAAAAGACATAACTCGGTTCCCACCGCCGCCACCTTGGGCTTGATTCATGATGAACATAAACAAGAATACAACCGCCACCATAATAACTATGGATGGTAACAGGCTAATGAACCAATTAGCTCTTGGCACATCAAGTGTATAAACAGGAATGTCATTCATTTTTAAATCTTCATAAATCAAATTCACATCCGACATAAAGAAACTTTTGCTTTCTAATTTATCGGTCCAAATCGTGATCTGACCCGTTGGAATCTCAACATTTTGTTTGATTTCAACGCGTTCAACCCTATCAATTTCGGCGAGGAACTCTGTATACCCGTATTGATTTTCATTAGTTGGTGTATTTTGTGTTGAAAAGAATAGGGCAAACATAAGAACTAGAATAAGTAATAGATAGAAACTATAACTTTTAAAATTCTTCATAACTTTTCCTCCTTTAACTTTTATGCCTGAGGCACTTTTTTTAAACTGCATAGTATATTCATTATTTCTTACTCAATCCCTACTAATTTACCAATATAAGGTAAGTTACGGTATTTTTGTTCAAAATCAAGTCCAAAACCTAAGACGTAATAATCCGGAATTTCAAATCCGACATAGTCCACTTCCACATCCACAATACGACGGTCCGGTTTATCAAGCAAAGTGCATATCTTAATGCTTTCCGGTTTTCTATCTTTAAGTATCTGAAGCAAATAGCTTAATGTTCGACCGGAATCAATGATATCCTCCACGATAATTACATTTTCATTTTCAATGCTTTCGTCAAGGTCTTTAACAATTTTTACGATACCACTCGAACTGGTTTCATTGCCGTAACTGGAGACCGCCATGAAATCCATGGTCACCGGAACCGATATATACTTGGACAAATCTGACATAAACATCACGCCGCCTTTTAATACACATATCAGATGTACTTCCTTACCTGCATAATCTTCAGATATTTTTTCACCCAGTTCCTTAATCCGTTGCGACAGTTCTTCTTGTGATATAAGTACCTGAATCTCACCTGTCATAATCGTTCCTCCTTAGAATGTACCACTTCAATAATGGTCTTCGTTGCATCCGTCACTTTATAGGCTTCATTGATTCTATAGCCTACAATCCAAATGACTTCATGACCCGATACCAACATCGGCACCTGATCTCTAATCGAACGATTTACCTTTTGATCTATGAAGTAATCTTTAATCTTTTTCTTGTGTAAAGCAGGCGAAAACCTTATAAAATCGCCATTTTCTCTGGTCCTTATGCGTAAATTACCTCTTATTTTATCATAGTCAAACCATTTCGTACATGACTTTTTAG
>PGZS01000054.1 GCA_002841435.1 Firmicutes bacterium HGW-Firmicutes-3
AAAACGGGTTATTATAGTCCTTTTTCGAGAAAAATAACCCTCCGCCAAGGCCCAAATAGGTCCTGACGACATCATTTTTGTCTACTCAAGGCACGTGGAGACCATCTGTCTGCTAACAAGAAAATAGAAATATTAAATCCTGAAAATGCCTTGTTAATGGTGTTTTCAGTTTTTTTGTTTTTGAAAGTAAGAAAAGGGATAGAATTTGGGTGTATTTTTATGGGATATAAAATAAGTGGTTAGTTGTTCTACCGTATACGTTAGAACCTGGCTAAATGCAGTTTTGTTTTTATGGTTTAACCTTATGGCAAAAGTACTACTTCCATCTTAATCTTCACTCGCTCAGGATGAAAGCAGATCCATCAGTGAAAACTGTACGTGGGGTATAAAAAGCCGCTTTGAAAACGGACAATTCAAGATGAGCACAAAGCGTTTTTTAGGCTATGATACGGATGAGAAGAGTAAGTTAGTTATTAATAAAGAACAGGCACTTATCATAGAGAGGATTTATGATGAGTTCCTTTCTGGAAAAACGGTGGATTGCATTAAGCGAATTCTCGAAAAAGAAGGGGTAAAGAACTGGAATGGAAAAGCAATGTGGCAGTCAACCACAATAAGTAGCATACTTGGAAATGAGAAGTACAAAGGAGATGCTATTTTACAAAAAAGCTATACCGTAGATTTTCTTAGTAAAAAGCGAACTAAAAATGAAGGTCATATACAACAGTATCACATGGAAGAAAACCATGAAGCCATTATAGACCCTCTAATTTGGGAAGCTGTACAACTAGAGCAAAAAAGGAGAAGTCAGTATATCAAAGAACATGGGACCAACTCCTACTCACATAAACCAGAAACAAATCCTTTTGCTGGAAAAGTCATCTGTGGTACTTGCAATAAAGCGTTAACTAGAAAAGGCTGGAAAACAAAAAATGGATATAGAAAAGTGTGGCAATGTCAAGATCGGTACTATGCAAAAGGGGTACAAGGTTGTACCAATAGGCATGTTGATGAAGCCGTTCTTAAAGAGGTTTTTATACTTTCATGGAACAGGTTATTGGATAATCAGGAAGAACTAAAAAAGAAATGGGAAATCTCAGTAGAGTTTGGAGACCCACTAGAACAATACCGAGCAGTTCAATTTGCGGATATGAGTGAAAATGGCGAGCATATCAAAGACGTCGATACAGACTTTATCCTTAGAACCTTGAATCATATCAAGGTCTTTGAGACAGGAAAAATTGTCATACAGTTCATGGATAAAAGTGAAATAACATGTGAGGGTGAATGAGTCCTAAAGCGACATGAAAGAATAACTTAAGTCAGTTTTTACTTATATACAGAAGTGATTTTTAGAGTCGATTGTGTATATGTGAATGGCATATAATCATAATTGTGAACGAATAGTTGTAATTCAATAGACATGCTAGGTAAATAGATGTAGAATAGTAGGTAATAAGGCCTATGAGGAAGGTACAATGAAAAGAATACTAATACTTACATTACTAATTGCATCTATGTTAACAACAATCACAACAGAGGCGAGCACACTCAATGATATTAGTGGCCATTGGGGGAATGGCTATATAAACAAGTTAGTAGCCAATGGTGGCATCAGTGGCTATCCTGACGGTACATTTAGGCCTAACAATACCATCACAAAAGCAGAGTTTGTGGCGATAGCTATAAAAGGTGCATTAAATGGAGAAGTAAAAGCATCAAATGGCGACCACTGGGCAACCGGTGTGTTTGAAAGTGCAAGTGATCATGGTGTACTACTTATGAATGATTTTCCGGAATATCAATGGGATCAACCCATAAATAGATATGAGATGGCATACATACTAATAAGAATTACAGACAATATAATGGGAGAATTCAATAGCGGGACAAATGGATTAGCAAAGATTATGGTGGATTATCCTGAAGTGAGATTGCAACAAAACTACAAGCATTATGTTGAACAAGCTTTTATGAAAGGCATAGTAACAGGAAAAACAGCCGATGGTTTATATGATGGATGGGCAAATGGAACAAGAGCAGAGGCTGCAACCATGGTCGTTAGAATGCTAGAACCGACAGAGAGAAAAAAAGTAGATACAGATGTGTTGGCTCCAACAGCAGAAACAAGAATAATTAGTTTAACAGATAAGGACAGGCCCTTAGTGCCAAAGCCTGGTGATATTGTTATTAAAAGTGACGGAACAAGAGTGACTCTAAAAGTAGGACCGGCAGGCGTTCTAGGTGAAGCACAAAATGTGGATTACTATACAGGTATTGTATTCCCAGCTACAGGCTACGTATTTAGAGATAGTAGCTTAGGTACAACCTCAATGGGTTACTTCGGACAAACCTACTTAGTGGACAAACGCACAGGAGAAGGACACTTCCGAGAAGATTGGAATAAAATCAGTAATTTCTATCTTAAAGAAGCCTTCGAACTATACGGACACACAGCAAAAGTAGGAACGATACATAAGAATTATTCAATGTATGACTGAAGCGCATGGTCATGGTTAGGCCCAGTAAATCGATAGGGACTTAAAGGGACGTATGACCAAATAGTAACAAATAAAAGCGTTGCTTCTTCAGGTGTTTACATGAATATCTTAAATATGGACTTTATTGATGGAAGAATATATTTAAAAGGGTAAGTGCATGAAAAAACGGATAACAAGTATTACAGAGTAAATATGATAGTTGCTTTTAATGCTAATGATAACAGTAGGTTAGTGATTAGTAGTTCATCTTTTGAGGAGGTCAAATAATGAGAAGTAGAAAAGTTAATATAAAGGTGATGGTAAATATGTTACAACATTTGAGTAACGGTCTTAATTCTTCGTGAAATAGCGTTCTTTGAAGCTAATAAAACACACGTGAAATTAGGTGTTAAAAAGGGGAGGATAAAGATTTGAAAAAGCGTATTTTATCAACAATATTTTTTATTGTGGTTTTTCTTACTTCTGTATTAGATCTAAATTTATATGCACTTGAAGATAATAACGAGATATCCAGTTTAAGCACTAGCAATATGCCTGGGAATATTTTTACAATTACGATTAAAAACAAAGCTTTAATGATAACTAGCATTCCAGATGCAGAAAAATTTGGTAAACTAAGCATATGGCTTATTGATGACAATGATTCCATTTATTTGAAAAATTGGTGGACTAGACATGAACTGCTTGACGGGCAAGAAAGCTTAGATTTAAATGCTCTAGCTCATGGGAACTATTACTTGCAAATATACACCAAAATGAATGACAGCGGATTATATTGGGGCTATATATGGGGTAAGGAAATAAAAATTAAAGTTACAGAAACAGGAGCGTTTTTTGAAAATTCACCAGTGTATACTAATAACGTAGCGGTATTTCATCCAAAAAGAATTGATAAATTGGCGCAAAACTATTACTTGAAATCAACATACTCACTTCCTACTGATGATAGAACTATTAAAACTCTTTCAGAAAGTATCACCTACGGTATAAGCAATGATTATGATAAAGCTAAAGCTATCCATGACTGGGTATGCAACAATATTTTTTATGACTATGATTATTTATATGGAGTAACAAAAGAAGTGACTACATCAGCAAAAAGTGTTCTTGATTCAAGAAGATCAGTTTGTGCGGGATATGCGAGGCTAACTGCTACATTATTAAGAGCAGCGGGAATACCATCAAAAGAGATAAGTGGCTATGCGCTTGGATTATCCACAGAAGGATGGTCTGAAAATATAATCAATACTGGCATTACTAATCATGCATGGAATGAAGCATTTGTTGATAATAGATGGATTATTATAGATACAACATGGGACTCAAATAACAAATATGAAAATGGTATATTTTCTACAGGTACAGGTTTAAATCACTATAAGTACTTTGATCCAACGTTAGAATCATTTTCTGCAACACATAAAATTGTAGATTACTCAGAAAAAAGCATTCCAATACTATATGCTAACCCAACAGCTTCTAACTTATTTGTTAATGGTCAAATAAGAAATGTAGACGCGTACAACATTGACGGGAACAACTATATTAAGCTACGTGACCTAGCAACCTTGATAAATGGTACAAAAAACCAGTTTGAGATTAAATGGGATAGCAAAAAGAATGCAATAAACCTATTTAGTCATATGGGATATACCAGTGTTGGGGATGAGTTGAAACCTGGTACTCCTAGTAAGAAGGATGCTGTAAAAACAAGTTCCATGATTTATATTGATGGGAAATTGGTGAGCCTTACAGCTTACTTAATAGAAGGGAATAACTATTTTAAACTTCGTGATGTTATGAAAGCATTTGATGTAGGTGTTTATTGGGACGAAAGAACAAATACAATTTCAATTGATACAAATCTTTCATATGGGGTTCGATAATGGAGGTGCCAACCTGGAACTTGGAACTTAAGAAACTGATTATTAGTAGTAATTTGAAAATCATAAAGCAAGCATCAGAAGATTAAAAATTGATCTCAAGAGCCTATTAGCAAGTATATTGATAGCAAAGTCAATCCTTCTATTATGATTATTCCCAATGAACCTATTAATGAGGCAGAGCTAAAAGTCCTTTTGAGAAAAAGTAATCTTAGTGATAAAAATCTTGAAGTGCTAAAAATCATTAGTAATGAGGTCGTCACGAATGATTCGAAAACTTATGAACTAAATATTGATGTTGAGATGATTGATGGGTTGGGTACTTTCGCTAGAGAAATTCTAGTGTTTAATCTTAAAGTATATTTTGAAGAAGGAGAATGGATACTGAGTGGCTACGAAGAGGTTAGTTCTCAAGTGATAAAATATGAAGATATGTTTAGGGAGTACACCGGACTATATTACATGATTCGAGATAACGTTGATAGTGATATATTTGTTTCCGGTTTGGCGTTTACACTAGACATTCAAGATGTTGACTATGACGGTAATCTCGTAGGGTATATTAATTTGGAGAGTTATGAAGACATTGATTAAGTTTCAATGCGTAGTTTCAATGTGACGATTGATTTGGATGAACCTCAGAATTCGTTTATTTCAAATCCTGAATTTCAAATTCAGAAAGAAGTCATTTCATTTTTCTTAACGATTAATAAATCGCTTGATATTAGAGTAAATATACAAGACATAAAATTTGATGAAAGAGAAAATAAATTCTATGGAGAATTAGAGGTATCAGGGCATATACTAAGAGGTGATGGGGTTAGATCGGATACTTTGCTTTTTGAAGTAAGATAACTTACTGACTATGACTAACTATTGTTTTACAACCTTCCATGATGATGGTGATGCTATAGGCATTTTAGTGTGAATAATTCAATATTTTTTCACGACATCTATAAGCGTCTGGTTATAAAATAGAATTAATTGACAAATGATTAATGAATAGGAGACTATAAAATGAAGCGTTTGGGTGTATTTACAATGAATGAAGATGGATCAATAGATAATTCAGCAGATTTATAAGAACATCTAGGGTATAATCCAGATGAGTCACCACTCATGGAAGTGGTGGAATGGTATTTAGATTTATAAGAAAAAACCAAAATCTTCTAAAAAGATCAATAAGAGACCAAGACCGATTTTATAATCAGATAAGTACTGACAAGTTCGACAAAATTTAAAGTACATCATGACAAGATATATGAAGAATTGACTATTGCAGGTAATATAGTAATTCTTCGGGAGTATTTAATAATAAAGAAGGGAGTGTAATATTAAATTAATTACTGAGAGAAAAGATTGTAATGTCTGATGAACTTTATGTAGCAAATCTGGAAGATATTATTACTCCGGAAGTAAGGATCAAGATTAGTTATGCAACAATGTTACGTAAATAATAAGATAACTTGAGAAGGAGAAATATGTTTAAGAGATTATTAATTATGACAGTAGTACTTTCATTAATGGTAACACCAGTTTATGCAGGACAATTTGTAGAGACAGATATACTATCACAAGAAACATTTTCAGATATAAATGAGGGTGATTGGTTTGTTGAAGATATAAGTTTTATGATGAGATCTGGTATTATAAATGGATACCCAGATGGCACATTTAGACCACATGCTAAACTAACTTATCTAGACGCAATAGTATTGCTAATTAAAACAGCTGAGCCAGATTTATTACAATTTGAACTTGAAACTGACCCAAGCTTAGGTGGAAAACATTGGGCCACCAAACATCTTGAGATAGCATTGCGTCTTTGGATAATAGAAGAAAAACATTTAGAGATATTAGATAAAGAAATAACAAGATTAGAATTTGCTAATTTAATAGATGCAGCTGCTAACTTTGGAGGTATCAATCAATACTTAGAACCATTTTCAGATACAAATGATGTGGCCGCTAATATACTTTACTCAGAAGGTATTACAAAAGGTGTTGAGGTAGATGGTAAAATTTACTTCTATCCAAATAAAACATTAAGCAGGGCAGAAGCTGCTACATTTATGAGAAGGCTAAAAGATGTTCATGTATCATCAGAATATGTTAGTGATTATGATGGTATATAATTAAATAATCAAGATGGTGATTGTACAAATCAAGCACCATCTTAAAATGAAAAACACATAGCCGTTAAAGGAAGTGATTAAATGTTAGGAGAGATAATAATATCTTTAGTAGCTGCATTCCCTGTAAAAAGCTTACCTAGGCCTGGTACATTAGAAGCAAAAGACTTGTGATAAAAAGTAAACGGTAAACCACACCGCCTTGAAAAAACTAGCTAGTTTTTGAGATAATTATCACTAGAGACAAGAAAACTAATAGTTTTTTGGAGATTGATTAAATGGATGATACGACTAATGAAGTACGCTTGGAGTATTGGGTGAATATTGTACAAATAATAGGAGAGATTTA
Organism: Firmicutes bacterium HGW-Firmicutes-3; assembly: GCA_002841435.1. GTDB lineage: Bacteria > Bacillota > Clostridia > Lachnospirales > Vallitaleaceae > Petrocella. Next base: position 6,866 of record PGZS01000054.1, read on the forward strand.
ATATGAAAAAAAAGACAAAAATATCACTAGTAATTTCTATTCTACCTCTCTAGGTATTAAGTGTAAAAAAATTAATATTATTTCACAGCATCTAAACGCCTGGTTATATAATTGACAAATAATTAATGAGGAGACTATAAAATGAAACGTTTAGGCGTTTTTACAATTAATGAAGATGGATCAATACATAATTCAGCAGATTTATTAGAACATCTAGAGTATAATCCTGATGAGTCATAACTCATGGAAGTGGTGGAATGGAATCAAGATTAGTTATGCAACTATGTTACGTAAAAAAATAAGATACCTTGAGAAGGAGAAATTATGTTTAAGAGATTATTAATTATGACAGTAGTACTTTCATTAATGGTTACACCGGTTCATGCAAACCAATTGGATTATGCTGTTATAGACACCTTGTCACAAGAAACATTTTCAGATATAAATGAAGGTGATTGGTTTGTGGATGACGTAAGTTTTATGATGAAAAGTGGTATTATAAATGGATACCCAGATATGACATTTAAGCCACAAGCAACATTAACATATTTAGATGCAATAGTATTATTAATTAAAACGACTAGACCATATTATTTAGAATGGGAACTTGAAAATGACCCTCCTGAGCAGGGGAGTCATTGGGCGACCAAGCATCTTGAGGTAGCACTAAAGCATGGTATAATAGAAGAAAAACATTTAGAATTATTAGGTAAAGAAATAACAAGATTAGAATTTGTTAAAATGTTATTTGCATCTGCCAGTATCAGGGAGATTAGAAACTACTCAGAGCCATTCTCAGATACAAACGAGCACTCAGCTAATGTTTTATACTCAGAAAATGTAGTAAAGGGTATTGAGGTAGATGGGGAAATTTACTTCTATCCAAATAAAACACTAACTAGAGCAGAAGCTACTACTTTTGCAAGAAGAATATATGAAATTCAAGAAATGTATGAAATTAATAATTAATATGTAATGTATTGAGAATAAATTAGAGTGGAGATTGTATAAAAGCACCCTTCACTTAATCAAATACAAGGGAGATTGATAAAATAATAGTTTTAGATAGTTTTTTAGGGGATCTAGATAGTGATCCTGAAATAGGGTATAACATGGAATGGTTTAATGTGACTGTGAAATAAATAATTAAGATGGTGATTGGATAAAAGCAATCACCATCTTAAATTAACTCCTAATAGGAAAAATTATTATAATATTAAATATTTTGATATTTCAGAAAGTGAACTTAGAAAAACACACAGTTGGTATAGAGGTGATAATCACCACAGAGTAAAGTTGGAAAGAAGATTTAATGGTATTATACTATTTCCATCTGGACTAATATGTTGCAAAAAAGAAACAGTTAGATTTTAATAATGGGAGATATTTAATATGAAAAAAAGAACAAAAGAACTATTTATGCTGTCTATAGTGATAGCTATTATGAGTGTAGTTTTTTTTAGTATCTATACTTACTATGACAATATTTATAAACTAAACTACGCACCGCTAATGTCTATAGATAAGTCAGAGTATAATATGAATGAAAAGATATTATCGGATTTACCTGAAACATTAGTTGGTGTGAACACTTTTGGTAAAAAAAGAGAATTTATAATTACCTATAATAATATTGATGAGTATGTAAATCTAACATTTTTTGACGTACTAAGTGAAAATGAAAAAAATGATCTAAAAGGTACAACAATACCGATAAATTACTCTGTAGAACATGGTAAATCTGGGATCATAGAGTTATATGGGAAGTTTAGAGATTTAAGATTAAAACCTATTATATTAAAGGAACCTTTCAATGCATCTGAATATATAATAAGGGTAGAGTCTATATATTTAGATGAAGTGTTAGAAATACCATTTCCATTTAAAGAATCTGACTTTAAGGATTTCTTTGAGAAAGATAAATTAGTTATAGATAGGTTTGTAAGCGGTAAAAGGTTAAAAATTTTGAATGGAAATTTTGTTGATATTGAAGAAGATTCAATTTTTGAAAGAATATTTGATATAGAATCTTTGGGTCCTTTGGAGTCCTATATACCCGTATTAAGAGATTCTTTTGATAGTTTACCTTATGATTTAAAAAGATTCGCATTACTTAAGAAGTTAAAAATATATGGAGATTATAGCGATATAGAGGGAAATGCCTATTATTTAGATAAATGTAACGATAGTTGGTATAAAACGGTGCATCCAAGTTCGGATAGGGAAATAATTGGCATAGAAGATCTAATTGTTATAAATACAAATCCTATAGCTAATCATATGAGAAAATATACATTTGATTTTACAGAGTACGAATATTATAGTACTGAACTTGATATATATGAGAGTAAATTTATTTATAATGGGGAAAGTCATGTATTATTAACTAATGAAAAGGAAGCTTTAGAATTTTATAATAGAAGTATTAGCGGAACATTAATACATGAATTTACACATTTTTTAGATTATAATGTAGTTTTATCTGGATATTTTTCCGAGAATATTATTACAGAAGGTATAATGGAAGAGTTACGTCCAAAGTTGGATGAAATAGGATACTATAATGGAAGTAATGATCCAGGGGAATTTATTGCTTATGCATCGCCAGTTTATTTTGAAAATCCTGAATATTTGAAAGAAGAGTTACCTATTATATATGAAACAATAAATGAAATTATTAGTTCTATCTATAATGACAGGCAGATTATTTCTTTTGATAAGTTAGTTGAACAAGCTAGATAGGAGATAACCGAATATACTTGGCACAAACTTATTATATAAGGGGGGACAGGAAATGTGTATTTACCCCTGTTATAGTGTGATTTGCTATTTAGTATAAGACTTATGTCTCACCGCACGTTGAAAGTATTTGTCTTTTAAAGCGTTGTAAATAGAGGGTTTAAGCCAATTTTGGTATGTATCAGGTGTAAGAACATGTTAGTGTATAAATTGGGCTTTAGTAATAGAAAAGTAATCACATAGACATTCCAGACATTCTAACGCCATCGAACGCGGTTGAATGTCTGGCTTTTATTGAGTTTGTTTAATTTATAATTCAAAAGAATGACTTGACTACCATTCATAAAAATAATTGTATCATTAGTACCCCTCCCAGACGATTGTATGTGCTGCGTAATCAGATATCTAAACGGGTTTATTAAATTTTAGTTTTAGCACGTTATTCTTTACACACAAAGAATAACGTGCTAAAATTAAAATGAAATAATTTTAATAGTGTCACGTTATTATCTAAATATCAAGAATAACGTGATATAAATGAAACGAGGCGAGACAATGGAAGTCTATAATCAACTGGCAAAATATCCGGTGTTTACAATTGCTGAGGTGGAAGAGATGACTGGGAATACCAAGACTGCCTACTCTCTTTTGGATCGATTAATTAAAAAGGACATGATAAAAAAGGTTCGGAAGAATATTTATTCGGCAGTCAATCCGGTAACGGGACAAATTGTAGCTACACGATATCAAATTGCCTGTGCAGTAACGGACACTGCCTATATATCTCACCATAGTGCTTTTGAGTATTATGGACTTGCAAATCAGGTGTTCTACGAGGTCTACATTTCTTCAGAGTCAAAATTCAACGCATTTGAGTATGAGCATATGACTTATAAATATGTTGCCTCAAGAATGCAAGAGGGTATTGTAGAAGCAAAGAATACAACCGGTGTTCGGATTACAGACTTGGAAAGAACCGTGATCGATAGCATTCGTGACTTTAATAAAATTGGTGGGTTCGAGGAGCTTCTGAATTGTCTTGAGGGAATCCACTATCTAGATGAAGAAAAGCTTCTTAGGTACTTAGAGATCTATAACACTCAAGGTCTTTATCAGCGAGTAGGCTATCTGCTTCAACATTATCAAAAAGAAATGCAGTTATCAAATGATTTTATAAAGTACTCCAAAGAAAAAATTGGGAAAAGCAGACGGTATTTGCTGAATGATGCCAACCAGCAGAATTTTTATAACAGCGAGTGGAAATTGATGATACCGGAAGGCTTATTTGAAATAACAGAACAAGGTGGTGATCTTCTTGTCTAGGTATGACATTATTTATCTTGGCAAAAAAGCAGAAGAATTGGGTTTTGTAAGAGATACTCTTGAGAAGGTAACAAGGCTTGCGGATGTTTTGGAATATCTAAATACAAACCCGATTCTAAAAGAAAGTCTTGCACTAAAAGGTGGTACAGCAATTAACCTGACAATTTTTAATTTACCCCGACTTTCTGTAGATATCGATATGGACTATATGATCAACAATAGCCGAGAAGAAATGCTTGAGCACCGTGAGTTGATAAACGGTATGATTGATAGATATATGCTGACCCAAGGGTATACAAAAAATGATAAAACAAAGAATCCTCACAGTCTGGATTCATGGGTATATGACTACATAGGGGCAAGTGGCAATAAAGATAATATAAAGATTGAAATCAACTATTCTCTGCGAGCTCATTTATTACCAGCAGAAGAAAGACAAATTATCACTGAATATTTTTCAATTGAAAATAGGGTTAAGACCCTTTCTCCAATTGAGATTTATGGAAGTAAAATCAATGCATTGCTGAGTAGGGCTGCAGCAAGAGACTTATATGATGCAAGGAATATGATCTACTTTAAATTCTTTGATGAAACGGAAGAAGAGCTTCTTAGAAAGACTGTAGTCTTTTATGCAGCAATATCAGCGAAAGAGATTAACAAGACCTTTGATAGCAAAGCAATAGATTCTATCACAAAACAAAAAATAAAGACTGATCTCTTGCCAGTGATAAAGAGAAAAGATGATTTTGAATTGGAAACAGCAAAGAAAATAGTAAAAGCGTATGTTGCTGATTTAATGGCTCTTACAAAAGATGAGAAACGGTTTCTAGAAAAATTTGAAAACGGTGAATATATTCCGGAGCTATTATTTGAAGACGAAACAATTTTAACTCGAATCAAAAATCATCCAATGGCTTTATGGAAAATGAGACGATAATGTTGAATTCTTGTCGGTTGATATATAAATAAAGGTTTGATAGACGGTGAACTCCTGTGGAAAAAAAGGATAAAATTATAAGTGAATTACATAAAAAAATACTTCTTCTAGAGTCGAAAGTTGAATATTTGCAAGGGATTTTGCTAGACGCAAATATCCCTTATGAAGTGAGCATTAATAGTGAAAAAAATATTAGTAGTGCTGACAATGATATTGATCAAGGGGCTCGTATTATAAAGGAAGAAATAACAAAGAGTCATTTCAAATTCTTCTATTCCATGTTCAAAGGCAGAACGGACGTGTATAGTAAGCGTGGGAGTAAACCGAACCCCAAAACAGGAAAAACCGGTTATTATACTCAGTGCTGGAATTTTTGGAAGGATGGTATATGTCCCAAAAAGAACGGAAAAAAGATAAAATGTGGTGAGTGTAGCAATCAAAATTACAAGCAACTTAGAGGCGAAGTTGTTATGCAGCATCTGATTGGCGAGAAAGAAGATTGCTCCGATGTCATAGGATTATATCCTATATTGCAGGATGAAACCTGTAATTTTCTCGTTTTTGATTTTGACAATCATGATGAAAAGAGCAAGGTTGACGATTTTGCCAATACAGATGATAAATGGATTGATGAAGTGAATGCAATGCAATCAATCTGTCAGTTCAATGATGTAAATGTCTTGGTTGAGCGATCGAGATCAGGCAAAGGTGCACATATTTGGTTGTTTTTTGAGGAGCCTATATCTGCAGCTACTGCAAGAAAATTCGGAACGGCATTACTTACTAAAGGAGCAGAGTCCGTTAATCAAAAAAGTTTTAAATCCTATGATCGAATGCTTCCAGCACAAGATCATATACCAGAAGGTGGACTTGGAAACCTTATTGCACTGCCTTTACAAGGACGGGCACTTAGAAGTGGGAATAGTGCTTTTATCGATGAACACTGGAATGCATATCCTGATCAGTGGAAGGTACTGAGGTCAGCAAGCAAAATAACAAAAGCTTTTATTGAAGAAAAAATAAGTGAATGGTCTGCCGATGGTTTGCTGGGATTGCTCGCTGAAGATATGAGCGGAACGGCAGAAAAAAGTGACAATAGCATATCTGAGCCTTGGGAAAAGAAAAAGAATAACTTTGAACTCGCGGATGTAGATGGTACATTGGATATTACAATGGCCAATCAGATCTATATTGATACGGAGAATGTAAAACCAAGGTTACAGAATCAAATCAGAAGATTGGCTGCTTTTAGTAATCCGGAGTACTATAAAAATCAAGCCATGGGATTTGGGACAAGAGGAACGGCAAGAATTATATCGTGTAGCCGGGATGTTGATCAGTATCTTTGTATACCCCGTGGCTGCGAAGAAAGATTGGTCGAAAAACTTGAAGAGGCAGGCATAGCGTACAAAAAGACAGACCGCAGGCAAAATGGCAGAAAAATAGCGGTTACTTTTATTGGTGAACTTCGCCCAGAGCGAAAGGAGGCTTCTGAAGAAATTCTGAATCATGATATAGGTATATTAGGAGCTACAACAGCCTTTGGGAAAACAGCTGTTGGTGCTTATTTGATCGCAGCCCGTAAAGTCAATACATTAGTTTTAGTTCATAATAGAGAAATAATGAACAACTGGGTGGAGGACTTTGAAAAGTTCTTGATTGTTCATGAAGAACCACCAGAATATAAAACAGCAACCGGTAGAATAAAAAAGAGGAAAAGTGTTATTGGCCGTATGTATGCCGGGCATAACTCTGTGACAGGAATTATCGATGTTGTCATGATTTCATCCCTGGGCAAGAATGGAGAGATTAATCAACTGGTAAAAGACTACGGTCTTGTCATAATGGACGAATGTCATCACGGAGCTTCACAAACAGCAGAAGAAGTATTGAATGAAGTGAATGCGAAATATGTTTATGGACTTACAGCAACCCCAAAACGTGATGACGGTCAGGAGCCCAAAATATTTATGCAGTTTGGACCGATACGTTATCGTTATACGGCTAAAGATAGAGCGAAAGAACAAGGAATTGAACATTTTGTATATCCAAGATTTACGAGACTTGTTCATCCTGACGGCGAAACGATTAAAATAAATGATGCCTATAAATTGGCAAGAGAAAGTGATATCAGAAATAAGCAGATAGTTGCTGATGTTTCAAAATGCTTGGAAAAGGGAAGAACACCAATAGTATTGACGAAATTCAAAGAACATGCCGCAGTACTATTTGATATGCTAAAAGACAGCACTGATCATATTTTTCTTTTACAAGGTGGTAAAAGAGCTAAAGAAAGAGACCTGATCAGACAACATATGAAAGAAGTTCCCGAAAACGAAACGATTATTCTTGTTGCTATCGGACAATATATTGGTGAAGGCTTTAATTACCCTAGATTGGATACTATGATGTTGACAACGCCAATCGCTTGGGAAGGTAATGTGGAACAATATGCCGGAAGGCTTCATAGGGACTTTGAAGGGAAACAGGAAGTTATTATTTATGACTATGTGGATTCACATATTCGTGTACTTGAAAAAATGTATCACAAGCGACTTAGAGCTTATAAGAAGATTGGTTATGAAATATGCATGGCCTTGACAGATAAAAAGCAAAGTGCTAATGCAATATATGATAAGAAATCGTATCAGGAAGTATATTTAAAGGATTTAATGGAATCAAATAAAAATGTGATCATTTCCAGCCCTGGAATCAACGAGAGAAAAGTGAAGCAATTAATTGCTTTGATGCAGAAAAAACAAGAAGCAGGCATATCGGTTATAGTTCTAACCTTATCTCCAGGTAGTTATCCTGAAAAAAGAATTGATAAGACAAGAGAATTAATAAGGCAACTCGTAGAAGTTGGTATCAAAATTATAGAACGGTCAGTGATGCACGAGCATTACGCTGTCATCGATGAAGAGATTGTGTGGTATGGTAGTATGAATCTGCTGTCAAGAGAAAAAGAAGATGACAATTTAATGCGAGTGCTCAGCAGGGAAATTGCACAAGAGCTAATGGAAATCTCGTTTCAGAAAGAAGAAAAGGCAAAT
>PGZS01000271.1 GCA_002841435.1 Firmicutes bacterium HGW-Firmicutes-3
ATTTTATCTTGAGCTGGTATTTTAGACATACAAAATGCTCCCTTCTAAGTATCAAGTGTTTTATTATTTCACTTGTCTACCTATAAGGGAGCATATCAGCTTAAAGACCTAATTGGTTTTTTATATGTAGGCATCACCCTAATATTTTTATAGACAACTCCTTACTTCAACGCATTACCCAAATTCATAATAAAATACTGTATTGGATTATTATAATAGAAGAGTTTCGTAAAAATCGAACTTTCAATTAATTCTGACAAAGTTTCTGTAGCTTGAATGGATATAATAAAAGATAGTGACATCGTCGTCACCCATACAATAAGAACGCCAATCACAAGCCCTACAGAAAACCCACCTAATTTGTTCATGGATTTGACAATCGGTAGCCTCGTTAAAATGTCTAAAACAATCACCACCGCATTCAACAAAAGGGACACAATTAAAAATACAATCACAAAAACAAAGGCATTAACCGCCATTGTTGCTATTGATCCACTGATATAATCACCTAATCCATCTGCTTCTAATTTATCATTAATCTCAGGTGTGTTATTTTTTTCAAGAAACCTTAAGATATTTCCAGGCAAATTAATAGCTCCGGATACAATGACTTCATCCAACTCAGTTTCCTGGTCACCCATCAAACTTTCTATCTTAAGCAGTTCTATTGTTTTTTCCCCAATCATCTGATCAAATGAAGTATTGTTTATAATCAACCCACTGACTTGTGGTGAGATTATTAAAGTTAATACCAATGCCACTATGGTAGACGACAGTCCAAATAAAGTTTTTACAAAGCCTTTTATCATTCCATTTATAGCGCAAAAAAGAATGATGGCTATGAGTATTATGTCTAATGTATTCATCGATAGCCTCCAATTGTCAACGAATCTAAATATCTTTCAGTTTAAGTATCTCAAAGTCATATTCATACTCTATTAAATATCGGTTATTACTAATTTCATATATGCTTACTACATCTTTATGCAAATTTGTTTCCCATACTTTCCGCTGCCCTACGTATTTCAAGATACGAGTCCCTTGAATGACAAAAAGTGCGTCCTTTTGAGTGGATAGATTGGTAACCTCATCTTCAAATTCTAATTCATTTTCAATCTCGCCTTTTTTAGAGAAAACCACAACTTTACGGCTTAAATCTTCGCCTCCAGGGTTAATCGCTTTACCAAACTTTAAGATTAGCTGCTCATTTAACGCATCTACATCTTCAATTTCCGCATCAAGAGGTATGGACTTAATAAGCTCGGGCAATGGATCCATATAATAAAATGATAGAAGGTTATCGCCAATAATAACTGCATGCTCATTATCAAGGAAACTAATTCTAGCTGCCATCGTTCCGTTAAGGCGTTCATGACCCACCACTCTGTCTGTAAACTCTTCGCCCTTACCGGAAAAATCTAAAAAAGTAATAATCGATTCAATTACATGCTGTGTTACATCCAAATGAGATGTCATCATGCGTGATGCATCTTTTGCAATCGCTACTGAAATTGGAAATCCATCTTCATTAAAAATTGTTCTTCTTTCAACAACCATTCTGCCTTGATAATCATACATATTGATAAAATGCTTATTATCCTCTTCTAGAACCAGCGCTAAGAAACCAACTTCATTAAGACTGCCACTAACAATATTGTGGTTTGTTTTAATGGTTGCAATATTTCCGTCGCCATTAAAAATATACGCTTCTTTTCCGGTTATATTAACTACTGCCATGTACGGTGCCTCTACAAGAAAAAGAAGCTCATTCAGATGATAAGACTTATTCCAAACACTCTTTTGATCAAAGGTGTATTTGGTTAAGCCTTCTCTTGTAGCAATATAA
>PGZS01000055.1 GCA_002841435.1 Firmicutes bacterium HGW-Firmicutes-3
TAAGCCTGGTGAAACGTTCATTAATAAATTAACCGCCCATGAACTTCAAAATCTTTTTGATTCAGAACCAAAATAAGTTGTCTTTGGTTATGAGATAGCAGGAGAATAAATGTAATAAAGTTTGTCCCATGAAAACCCTTCCACAGTGTGTATGATTACGGTCTCCGATTGGTGCATCCATGCACCAAAAGTCGACGGTCAGCATCCATGCTGACTAGCTCCATCATACACACTGCTTCCAGGAACTTCATGGTCGATGTTGGCTTATTTTAGTCTTGCAGTTAGCTGTAGTACATTATTTGAGGCATACTTGCTTAAGCCATTAGAAATTACACATTCGCGGAACCGAATGAGGAAAGAAAAAGCACTGATCAATCACAGTTCTACATGGATGTAGAACGTCCTTCCTTTTTACATGGATGTAAAAAAGAAGGATGATTGAGCAGTGCTTTTTGTTGACGAAATGACGATTCTTTACCGAGTAGATGTGATACACAATTAACCCTTATAACTTCCTTGCAATTTCTCTAATCAGTTCTTCTGAAGCTTCCCAACCTAGGCAAGGATCTGTTATGGATTTCCCGTAAACGCCCCCATCTATCCCTTGAGCGCCTTCTTCAATATAGCTTTCTATCATCAAGCCTTTGACATACTTCTTAAAGTCATCATCATAGTGGCGATTCCTTATGACTTCATATGCGATTCGAGGTTGTTCTTCGTAATGCTTATTCGAATTGGCATGATTTAGGTCAATAATTACACTTGGATGGTCTAACTCTCTTTCTTCATATAACTTTATCAAATGACGAATATCCTCATAATGATAGTTAGGAAAACTTCTACCATATTGATCAACATAACCACGCATAATGGAATGGGTGAGAGGATTTCCCGTTGTCGCCACTTCCCATCCTCTATAAATAAATGTATGCTCGATTTGACCTGCTTTTATAGCATTTAACATAACCGATAAATCACCGCTTGTTGGGTTCTTCATACCTGATGGAATTTCCAGTCCACTAATAGTCAAACGATGCTGTTGGTTTTCAACGGATCTTGCACCTATGGCAACATAGCTTAGTAGGTCTTCAAGATAAGCATAATTGTCCGGATATAGCATTTCATCCGCACATGACAGACCGGCTTCTTCTATGGCTCTTATATGTAGCTTTCTGATGGCCTTAATGCCTTCTACCATATTGGATTCCTTGTTGGCATCCGGTTGATGCACCATCCCCTTATAGCCCTCTCCTGTTGTTCTGGGCTTGTTGGTATATATCCTCGGAATGATAACAATCTTATCTTCTACTTCTTTTTGAATATGACTTAAACGTTTCACATAATCAATAACCGCTGTTTCATTATCCGCTGAGCAAGGTCCAATAATCAAAATAAAACGTGAATCTGTTCCTTCGAATATATTTTTGATTATTCGGTCCCTTTCGGCTTTTATTTTATGACCCTTTTCAGACAAAGGCAACATCTCGATAATTTCTTGTGATGATGGTATTTCCTGTACAAAATTAAAACTCATATAAAATTCCTCATTTCCTCATATATTTGAATGATTGATAAAAGCCATCTAAGTGCATTCTCTTGTTAATCTATCAATTTCCATTATTATAATGATTTAGGCCCCTATTGACAAGGATTATTTTGTTCTTTTTAAGATAATGGTATTATTTATCTTTATTTTCTTTTATTTACCTGATGATTAAGGATCAAAACTCATAACCTACTCAAAGAAGAAAAGTGGCAAATGCCACTTTTCTTCTTTGAGTACATTTATGATTTATCTTTAATTAGCGTTTTTGCAACATCCGGCACCAAGGTTTGTTCTTCAAAAGGTGGTCGAATGTAATTGGTCTCTTCCTGTCTTTCCGGTAGCTTAATATTTTCCGGTGTTAAATCTTGATAATCGATTTTACTTAATAAATGGGATATACAATTGATACGGGCATGCTTTTTAATATCTGCATCCACCACATACCATGGCGCCTGTTTAATATCTGTATAGGCAAACATCGTGTCTTTTGCCCTGGAATACTCTACCCAAAACCTTCGGGATTCCACATCCATAGGACTAATCTTCCATCGTTTTGTAGGATCATTGATGCGATCTTGAAATCTACTTTCCTGTTCATCATCACTAACAGAAAACCAATATTTGATCAATGTAATACCTGAACGAACAAGCATTTTTTCAAATTCAGGGGCACTTCTTAAGAACTCCTGATATTCTTCTTCTGTACAAAAGCTCATGACATGTTCAACTCCAGCTCGGTTGTACCAACTTCGATCAAAAAGCACGATTTCGCCTGCCGCCGGAAGATGAGATACATATCTTTGAAAATACCATTGGGTCTTTTCTTTTTCAGTTGGAATACCAAGGGCAACGACTCTACAGACACGAGGATTCAAATTCTCCGTTATGCGTTTAATGACACCACCTTTACCTGCGGCATCTCTTCCTTCAAAAATCACAACAACCCTAAGTCCTTTTGCTTTTACCCACTCTTGCAATTTTACTAATTCCACTTGCAGTTCATCAAGCTTTTTCAAATACACCTTGTTGGCTATTTTTTTCTTTTTATCACTCAAAACCTAACCCCCCATACCTAAAACGTATTTTACAGTTACTCATATTCTAACATACTATCCATATCAAGAAAACTAATAAAATGAGACATAGTGTGATTGTGTCACCATAAGCCTCATTTCTTTATTTCATAGCGTTTGCTTTTTTTTTATGAATTCGCTATAATCAATTTAGATTTATTGAGAGGAGCAACAACTTTGATTGACAACATCCTATTAATCACAATTGCAGTTATTAATTGTATTACCTTTGCCGTTTACGGCATTGATAAAATTAAAGCCGTTAACAATGAATGGCGTATTTCTGAAAAGAGATTGTTAAACTTATCTATACTGGGACCATTTGGCTCTTTACTTGGTATGAAGCTTTTTCGCCACAAAGTTAAAAAGCCTAGATTTTATGTCGGTATTCCATTTTTTGCTATTGTCCAGCTGATTCTCATCAGCCTTTATATGGCTTTTATTCACTAGAAGATGCTTCTTTTTCTTCTTTTATTTTTTGATTCACCAAATCTTTAACGTCTCGCGCCTTGTCTTTTAGTCTCTGATGGCTACCCTCATCGACCATTACCTTAGACAGCCAACGTTTTGAATGGCTATGGTCACCTAATTCATAAGCCAAAACGCCTAATAAGTAATAATAAGTGGGTTGGTTCATACCAAAAACAGGAAAACTGATGGTCTCATACGCTTCAAGAAAACCTACATAGGCATTTTTTACAAAATTGAGGCGCTCTAGGGTTAATGCCTCTTTTTTGTCATCTTCTTCCATCGTTTCCAAATATCCATCTATAATCCAAGAGATTCTAAGACAAAGATATGCCTTATTAATGCTTTTAGATCCCATAATAATAGCGTTATATAATGCAAGCTTATTGTTAACCAATGCCGTTTTATAATCATAATCCTTCTGTTCATCCTTAGGTATGAACTTAGAGGATATGTTTTCCCTTATGGCCTTAATTTGACGCTCGGAAATCTTATTATAAGTTGTATTTAGAGCCGCGTAGCCACAAGCATTACATTGAACAACATCATAAAGCAATGGATCAATCTTTGAGTAGATAGGGCGCAATGTCAGACTGGTTTTTTCAAATCTATTGACACTTGATTTCACCGTTTTTGATAAAAATTCATGGTCGCAAACTGGACATATGATTTTTCTATCAAATACCAGTTGTTGTGTCTTCTTTATTGTTACCACTTTTTTTACCTGTTTTTCCTTTTTGGATTGACCATTAAAATCCAAAGGTTGATTACTGTCTAATCCAAAGGCACCTAGATCTGAAAACATCGATTCCATTATATACTCCTTTTGATTCATTTATGGTTACATCCAAAACCAACACTCTTCAATCCATATTCAAATTGAAGTACTTACTTGCAAATTAAAAGTTACTCTTTAATGAAACAATCTGATTCATGACCAATCGTTCATTCGTTGTAAGCTCTTTGTCTACAACATAGTACCCATTTCGAATGAATTGGAATCGTTTCTCACCTTGATCTACAAACTTCAAAATAGATCCTTCAACAAGGGCGTCTTCATATACTTTTTTTGAATTCATATTAATGGACTCAACCAACTGATCATCACTTGGTTCTTCAAGAAACAAATCTTCATAAAGCCTAACAGTACACTTGGTTGCGTCTGACGCACTTAACCAATGAATCGTGCCTTTTGGTTTTCTTTCGTTAAAGCCTGACCCACTTTTTGTTGCAGGGTCATAGGTGCATCGAAGTTCAACCACTTCACCTTGATCATCTTTTATAACTTCATTACATTTTATAAAATATGCTGATCTTAAACGAACTTCTTCACCTGGAGATAATCTTTTGAATTTCTTAGACGGTTGCTCACAAAAATCTTCCCGTTCAATATACAGTTCTTTTGTAAACGGCAGTTTTCTTGAACCGAACTCTGGATTAGAGAAATGGTTATCCACATCCACATATTCCGTTTCTTCAAGATTGGTTATGACGACTTTCAAAGGGCTTTGTACCATCATCAGGCACATCACTTTTTCTTTCAAATCTTGTCGCACAAAGTGTTCCAACATTTTGTAATCTACGGTTGTTGAAGTTTTCGGTACACCGATTTCATTCACAAAATCAAATATGGCTTCCTTAGTAACGCCACGTCGTCTAAGACCTTTAATGGTAGGCAATCTAGGATCATCCCAACCATCCAAAATACCACTATCTACCAATTGCTTCAGATAGCGTTTGGACGTTACCACGCCTGTAAGGTTCAATCTTCCAAACTCAATTTGTCTTGGTAAGATGCCTTTCAAATCAAGAGCACTAAGCACCCAATCATACAAAGGTCTGTGGTTAATGAATTCGTTTGAGCATAAGGAGTGGGTTACCCCTTCAATATAATCTTGAATAGGATGGGCAAAATCATACATAGGATAAATACACCATTCATTACCGGTTCTATAGTGCTTTTCTTTTAGCACGCGATAGATAACCGGATCTCTAAGGATTAGATTAGGGCTTTCCATATCAATTTTCGCTCTAAGGACACGTACCCCTTCATCAACCAAACCAAGCCGCATGTCCTCAAACAACTTCAAGTTTTCTTCCGGTAAACGCTCTCTATAAGGGCTATTCTTACCTGCTTCCGTCAATGTACCTCTGTAAGTACGCATTTCATCCATGCTCAAATCACAAACATAGGCTTTTCCTTTTTTAATTAAAAAGGTAGCATACTCAAAAATCTGCTTGGAATAGTCAGAGCCAAAGAAAGGTTCTTTGCCATAATCACAACCAAGCCATGCCATATCTTCAATAATAGCATGGACGTACTCCATATCTTCTTTCATTGGGTTGGTATCGTCAAATCTCAAATTAAACTGCCCACCGTATTTTTTTGCAATACCATAACTGATGTTGATAGCATAAGCACTTCCGATATGTAGATAGCCATTGGGCTCAGGGGGGAATCTTGTAACAACTTTGTCTATTTTTCTGTTTTCTTTATCCTCATATACCAATCGGTCGACAAAATTCAACGCAACATTTTCATTCATATACTGACTCCTTAGCCATTTATATTTTTCAGCCTTTGCTGATTATTCTTTATTTTTCTAATTCTCTGTAGCATTCCTATTATACTATAGGTCTTCTGAATTTGAAAGCATGAAGTCTTCTTAATCGTCTTTACAATTCTAACAAGGAAAGACCCCTGTGTCAAATCAAGCCTCAGAGAGAGCGCGAACTAAAAAAAGTAACACTCCATGATATCTCTCATAGGCTGCTACTTTTCTTATTCTAATCATATTTTAGGCGTTAAAACAATCTATTTTTTTGTTCCATTTCACTTTGTATGCCAAAATTAATTCTTTCATGTATACACTCAAAAAGATTGAGAGTGGACACATCATATGCTTGTCCTGTTCTATTATTATATATAAAGCCTTTATTGCTGATGGTTATAGAATCTAACATCTCCATAGCCAGAAACTCCACAGTAATGTCGCCTCCAAACTTCGGGCTTTTTGTAATGGTTGTTGATTCCTTAAATGAGGGTATATACATGCTCTCTTCGAAAGTTGTTACGATGTCATGTATAACCGCCGGATCTTTAATCCAATAAGCTTCATGCTGCCCCTTGCTCACCTTTAAAGAAAAAATACTCGCCGTATGCTCAGATGCAATCACATCATTAAAACTCTGAACCTGATAATAGTTGAATAAGGTAATCATACCGGTAGCAATCATAAATATCATCATTAATTGAGTCCTTGGACTACCTATCCATAAAACCGCCAAATGGTTTTTACCTGTATTATGTTTTTTAATGTTAAGCATATGTATCATGCTGTTAATAATAATCAGCAAGAACATGACACCATAGAAAATAGCACCATAAAATATAAACTCAGTAAAAATCATACTACCTCCCGTTTAATTGATAATTATTTTACAATCTCTCCACGAAACCATTATCCCATATCTTTTAGGCCAATACTATTGTCTAAAGTCATTTCTTTAATGACTTTAGTCACTATTATACTTTCCTTTTCTTATGACATTAAAAGTTTTCTTATTTTTTCAATGGACATAGGTCGATGGTAGTAATAGCCTTGTATGGCATCGCACCCAATAGACTTTAAGTAATCTGCTTGGTCTTTCTCTTCTACACCTTCAACCACCACTTTATAACCTAAGTCATGCATAAGACCGATTATATACTCCATCATTGCCCTTGATTTTTGATCACCCGGTAACTTAACCACAAAGGAACGATCGATTTTTATGGTATCCACTTGCATTTTTACCAAATAGGATAAAGAGGAATACCCTGTTCCAAAATCATCTAATGCCACTCCAACTCCCATTGCACGAATGCCTTTCAATATTTCATTTGCATGATCAGCATCATCAATAAAAACCGTTTCTGTTAATTCAATAAACAAATGCCTCGCTGTGATTTCATACTTTTCCATAACATCACGAAGGGTTGTGATGATTGAATCATCCTTAAGCTGAAGAGGCGATAAATTAATATGAATAACAAAATCCTTGTTGTCTTTGAGTAGTTCTCTAAAATCATCACACGCTTTTGATAGAATCTGCTCTCCAATAATCTTAATTAACTCAGTTTCCTCCGCAATAGGAATAAAAGTATTCGGGTAGATCATAGACCCGTCTTGCTTTATCCATCTAGCTAAGACTTCTATTCCCACAATTTTACCTGAATGGGGTTGGATGATTGGTTGATAGTAAGGAATAAATTCTCCTGATTCAATACCTATTCGAATATCTCTTTCTATGTTAATTCTTGCGATAAAAATTTCTTTTTCTTTCTTTGAATAAAACTCAATTCGCCCTCTACCTTTGCTTTTTGCAAGGTTAAGTGCAAGGTCTGAATTCTTAAGTAACTCCATAGGCTGTGTTGTCTCAGATTCCGGAAAAGCAACACCCATACACACACTTAAATTTACTTGTTGACCTTGTATCTCAAAATTATCATTAAAAACGGACTGAATCCTTTCAAGCGGTAAATAAATACGGTTTATATGAATCAATTTATCCATAATCGCAACAAACTCATCCCCACCAAGTCTTGTCAAAGTAACCTCACTCTTAAAGACTGAAGTGACTTTATTCGCGACTTGACGTAATAATTCATCACCTGCTTCATGGCCATACTCATCATTGATTTCTTTAAAATTATCAATGTTAAAAGCAATAAGAGCTACTTGATTATGTCTTTCATCTAAAAATCGAGCCAATCGGTCAATAAATAATTCTCGTTTCGGTAAATGTGTCACTGCATCATAATACTTATGGAAATTAATCTCTTCTTCATAGGCATAATTGGCCGTCATATCTCTAATAACTGCAGCAAATTCGCCTTCCTCTAATAAAAAAAGAGAGATTTCACAATTAATCCTCCTACCATTTGCACTCGTATGAATCCAGTCAAAACGAGTGATTTTACCCTCAGATGCACTACTAAATAATTCAGTTCCATAATCATAAGATTCTCGCCCATTGTCTTGAACCAACTCCGAAATGTCCATTGGGTTACGCCCAATAATATCTTCTCTAGATCTCTCAAAAATCTCTTCTGCCCGTCTGTTACAATCAAAAATAATTTCATTGCTAATGAGTAAAATGGCATCGGAAGAGTTATTAAACAAGTTGATGTATTTACTATAAGTTATGTCATCTAATTCTTTTAGATAATTGAAATTTAAAAAAACCAAAGAAATAGTTATGATTGCTTCAAATGCCGCTACAACCATGTATCCTAAGATAAGAAATTCTTCATCGTATTGTACGATAATGAAACTCATGATATGCAAACCAAAAAGTATGAATGTTACACCAACAATTTTAGATGGGATAAGATGTGATAGTACTTTGTTCATCCAGAAAAAACCAACAAAAATTGATACTATACCTAATAAAATATAGCCAATGCCTTCAAGTTGATCTGTCTTCTCAAGAATAATTAGAGTCATTGGCGTTAGTATTAAGATTCCAATCATCCAATAGAACCTAGCTAAATGTATTAGCTTATTTGAACCGACCGAAAAACTAACGTATATATACACACTGATTGTAGCTAAAAGAGCATACTTAAATAGACTATTAAATACCACTTGTTCCTCAAACAGATTAAGCATTGTTAGCACAATAAGTATAAAATAGCCTATGAAAGCAATTCTTAAATTGTAGATATACTTAATCCCACCGAAGCGCTGCAGCATTGTCAAAACCAAGATAAGCACTAACACAGTAGCGATTTCTAGAAGTTGAACAAAAAGTAACATTTCCATAGTTGCTCCTAACCTTATAACACGTCATTATATCCTATCTATGATTATAACATCATATCCACCAGATTCCCCACTGCTTGATGTGTCATAACATCTTTATAAGCGTTGGTTTTATTAGCGGTTGTCGTTTTGGTAAGACCTCCTGAGACATAACTTATTCCACATTCCGGACAGATACTATGAAATATCTGTACACTTTGAGCAATAATCTCTTTACCCTCTTCTTTGGCATCTGCCTGTTCATTAGAGACATGCTCCATTTCATGAGAAATCACCGCCCAAGCCGCCTGACTTGGGCTTAGATGTGTCGGTGCTTGAAAAGACACACTTGCATCATCGGACTTATCCTGATAAGTTCTTGATGCACAAGTTGCACATTCAACAGCTCCCATTCGCTTTAATGTTTTGTCATCAAAAACATCTGCAAGTGTTGACAGTCGTTGCTCTGACGGCACTAATTTATTACTTAACTGTTGAAGATTTTTCCCATTATTAACAGAAGGTCCACCAATCATCCTATCATAATCTAAAGACTTCTGAACCTCACCAGAGCTTATTTTCCCTTTAATTAATTGAACATTACGTACCTGATTGGCTGCTTGAGCCGGGTATATTCTATCCATAAGATCACCTGCTTTTATTATACACGCGATTGGAATGTTTGAACAGTGGCGCATCTCTTTCTTAAGTCGAATAACAAAAAGAACCTCA
The DNA here is from genome assembly GCA_002841435.1 of Firmicutes bacterium HGW-Firmicutes-3. Classification (GTDB taxonomy): domain Bacteria; phylum Bacillota; class Clostridia; order Lachnospirales; family Vallitaleaceae; genus Petrocella. The sequence continues at coordinate 9,606 of PGZS01000055.1, forward strand.
AAAGAGATTCTTTTTCTTAAGCTAGAAACGAGATTCGAACTCGTGACCTCATCCTTACCATAAACAGTTGGTACCTTGAAATTATGAAATTTTGATTCATGTAATGATTTAAAAATCTAGTAACCAGCTATCCTCGTTATGCCTCGAGAAATTTTTTTATATTTCGAACAACTTCATCTTCATCTTCACCTGAAATCTCCATTGTTAAAGTATCATTATATCTTGCACCTAATGTTAAAATGCCTAAAATACTTTTTGGATTCACTTCAGTTGTTCCTTTAGTAATTTTAATATCAGATTTTGCACTTTGACAAACCTTAACTAATTGTGATGCTGGTCTTGCATGTAATCCTTCCTCAAATGGTACTCTTATAGTAAATATTTTCATTATTAATCCTACACTTCCTTACATATCATTTGTTTTTAATCATCTCTCATTTTCAATGCCTTCACGATCTAGCTATATGAATAACTTTGCAATATTACCAATAATTATTCCAATAATCCCGAAGTCAGAGTCACCAAACGTAGTATTGGCATATCCTAATGCTCCTAGAACAGGTAATAATAATACTGGTAAAAAAGAAATTATTAAACCATTTGCAAATGCACCCATAACAGCGCCTCTTCTACCACCCGTAGAGTTTCCAAAGACACCTGCAGCTGCACCTGTAAAGAAATGTGGTATAACACCTGGAATGATAACAGTTGCACCAACTAATGATAATGCAAACATGCCTACAATACCCGCTATAAAACTTGAGATGAAGCCAACAAGAACTGCTACAGGTGCAAAAGGAAATACGACCGGACAATCAAGAGCAGGTTTTGCGTTTGGAACAATCTTATCTGCAATACCTTTAAATGCCGGAACAATTTCACTAATAATCATTCTAACACCTGCAAGAACGATATAAACACCACCAGAGAATACCAAACTCTGCATGATTGCAAACATGATAAAGTTTTGGCCTCCGCTTACTTGACTTTCAACGAATGTAGGTCCGGCAAATAAAACTGAAACCAAGAAGAGCACTAACATGGTTAAACCAGTGGCAATTGTAGTGTCTCTAAGAAACATTAAACCTTTGGGAAACTTCATATGTTCAGTTGAGTGTTCTTTGTTTCCAACTACTTTTCCAACCAAGGCTGCTGCTACATATCCTGTGGTGCCAAAGTGACCTAGTGCAACATCATCAGAACCTGTTATCGCTTTCATATATGGCTGAGCCATTGCAGGGAACAATACCATGACAAATCCCAATATAACTGATCCGATAGCAATAAGTGTGGCACCTTTAAAGCCAGCACCTACAAGGATTGCTGATAACATAGCAGCCATAAACAATGTATGATGACCTGTTAAAAATATGTACTTAAATTTTGTGAATCTTGCTAATAAAATATTTACTAACATACCAAATACCATAATCATTGCTGTTTCAGTACCTAATACCTCTTGAGCAATTGAAACTACTGCTTCATTATTCGGTATTACACCAGTGATATTAAATGCTTCTGTAAATATTACACTAAAATGGTTAAGTGCTCCAACTAATGTACCTGCACCCGCCCCTAGAATTAAGAAACCAATAGTAGCTTTAAGCGAACCTGAAATAACATCTGCAGCAGACTTTTTTTGTGCTAATAATCCAATCAGTGCAAAAAGACCAATCAAAACAGCAGGTTGACTAAGTACCTCACTCATTAAAAATTGTAATATATTCATCATATTCCTCCTTCTATACAATTGTATTTTACCATTCAGTATTTAGTTGATTGAAATTAATTACTTTTTAATTTTCAAATTTTTCTAATGCTTTAACAACTTTTTCCCTCATATCTTCTAAATCAAGAATATTATTTAGTTCTATCAACTCTTTAGCATAACCACTCAATTGACTTGTTATATCTTTTGTTCCGACGATGATATCAGCATGGTAGCCTTTTGCTGATGTTAAGTCACTATGCTCTACCTCTACCTCTGCACCAATTTCCTTTATGACTTTTTTGATGTTCATCTCCATTAAAAAACTACTTCCTAAACCATTACCACATACCACAAGAATCTTTAGCATTTCTTTTCCTCCTTCAATCATTTTCTTTTATGAGTGTTTGTTGATTACTTCTACAATCTTGTCTACATCTTTTGTAGTGAAGAGAATATCCATATCGCTACTTTCAGTCATCACACCCATAAGCTGTCGTAGTGAGTCAAGGTGACTTTTATTATCTGTTGTTGCTAGTGTAAATACCAATTTAACAGGGTCGTTTTCCTCATGACCAAACTCAACCGGATTTTTCAACTGTATCAAGCTCATTGATGTTTTATTTACACCATTTTCGGGTCTCGCATGGGACAACGCTATACCTGGCGCAATGACAATATATGGACCATTTTCTTTTTTCATCTTTTTAACTGCCTCAATATACGTTAGCTCAATTAACTTTTCATTAAGTAAAATTTCTCCACCAAGATCAATAGCATTCTCCCAGTCTTTTGCTTCAACATTAACTTGAATATGATTTTTTGATAACATTTGATTTAGAAACATATTAACCACCTTTTTAACTATTAATTTCATTTATGCTTTAGCAACATTATTAATTAATTATACCCTGCATATTTATATTCTTCTATCAATAAACCATCCAATATACTTCCAAATCAATTCTGCATTTTTATACTAATTCTCCCAATGGTTTTCAGGCTCTCAATATTTTTATATCCAAAACCTTTCTTAGACTTATTTTCCATGCTAAGTAAAAGCCTTATTTCGACTAATTTATATGAATAAGAAACAAAAAAAAATACTCAGAGCATCTATTATTGTAACAAGTGTGCGTACACTATTATTTCAAATAACTTTCTACAATTATCAACTTTCTGCAATTTTGAACAATTTTCGATATTTTGTTGATAATACACTCTGTTTATGATTATATTATATAAAGAGGTTTATATATTAATGGAGGTTTTAACATGGCTCTCAACAAACGTTGCATAAGTATCCTTTTTCAATTGGCTTCATCCGATCATCCAACAACTATCTCAGAGCTTAGAGAAAACTATAAGGTCTCGGAACGAACTATTCGTTATGATTTAAAAGAAATTGAGTATTGGTTAAAATATAGAAACTTAGAATCAATCAAAACCATGTATGGTAAAGGTATAACCTTAACCTGTGATAAACAGAAAAAGGTTAAGATCTTAAATCAACTTCAAATAAATGATCCATCTTATGACTACTATTCAAGTGAAGAGCGCCAGAAGATTATTATTATTGAATTGCTCAATTCTGATGAGCCTATTAAGACAGAATACCTGCAGATGAGACTAATAGTTAGTCGGGGAACAATTATCAAAGAACTAAAAGCTGTAGAACAATGGCTTAATAAGTACAAACTTATTCTTTTGAAGAAACCTAATTATGGCATAAAAGTCCAAGGCACAGAAACCTCCAAAAGAAATGCCTTAATTGGCATGGCCAAAGATTTTATGTCTACGGAACAAATACTTGGAATAATTCGAACTATTGATATCAACAAAAAATCTCCAGCCAATAATCAGAAGTACCTATACAATGATATGCTTATGTCTAATATAAATCTTGAATTACTCGAAAAATCATTGTTTAAACTGCAAGATTTGCTAGGTGTTAAACTTGGTGACAATTCATTTGCAAGTCTTTTCACACATTTGGCCATTGCTTTACAACGTATCCAAATTGGTAAAAATATTTTCTTTCCACCTGAGGATTTGGTTTTGATGGAAAAGACAAAAGAATTTAAAATTTGTGAAGTCTTTGCTGAAATATTAAAGGAAAATTTTCACGTTAGCATCCCTAAACCTGAAATCGGTTATATCACACTACATATACTCGCTGCGCAACTTTATAAAAAGTCTGAAGAAGGCATCACACCACTAAAGGCTACTTTATCCCCAATTGCAAATCATTTAAATGCTACCGAATTGCTTCTCAATGATGATAACATCAATTTTATGGAAATGGCCGCAGATATCACCAATTACGTTAAAACTCAACTTAACCTTGAGTTTCAAAATGAGAATCAAATGATGCTTGATTTATGCATTCATCTTAAGCCAGCTGTCCACCGCTGCAATTATAAGATGTTTTTAGCCAATCCTATCTTAGATGATATCAAACAAAACTATTATCGTTTGTTTTTGATCGTAAAGGAGGCATTACTTCTTCTAAATTTTAAATATCCTATAGAAATGAACGATCACGAGGTCTCTTACATTACATTGCATTTTGCTGCTGAAATCGAAAAAGGAAAAGTGCTGTTTGCTAAAAGACTAAATATACTTTTGGTCTGTGCCAGCGGTATAGGCACGGCAAAAATGTTGCATAATCGAATTATAACTAACTTTAATAACTTTAATATAATCGACTCAATCTCCTACTTAGATTTTTTCAATCAAATAGACAGACCTATTGATTTGGTGATTAGCACAATACCACTCATGCAAAATAATTATGATTGCATCGTAGTAAATCCATTGTTGATGAAAGAAGACATCAAAAAAATTGAGTCTTATATATTCAACCATCATAATCAGTCTCCTCAACCTAAAAGTAAAGAACTTCAATTGTCAAAAGCTCAACCTATCCAAGTGAGTCTTGACCAATTACTTATTCCTGAGCATATACAGTTAAATGTTGAAGCATCAAGTTGGGAAGAAGCATTAAAATCTGGTGCAAATATTTTACTTAAAAGAGGTTTTATAACATCTGAATATACTGATATTCTCATTGAAAATATTCACAAACTTGGTCCTTATATTATTATTGCGCCAGGTATAGCTTTTTCTCACGCTTCTTATAAAGTAGGTGTCAAACAATTGGGCATGAGTCTAATACGTTTAAACAAATCAGTTGAATTTGGACACGATAAAAACGACCCTGTTAAAATAATATTCACTCTTGCCCCGTCTGACAAAACAAGTCATTATGGAGCATTGACAAGTTTAATGCAATTGTTATTAAATCCAAGAGACCTCAATATATTATTTAATTCTCAAAATGTTGATGATATCCTTAAAATAATCTCCAAAACATAATACTTCAAAATGCCTATGGCTATATGAACTTTACAAGAAGAGCGTTCTTCAGAACGCGTTAAAGAGCTGGCTCCTTAAGTGAGTTGGCTTTTTTTACATTCTTCTTATTTTTATATTGTTTCTTTAAT
>PGZS01000056.1 GCA_002841435.1 Firmicutes bacterium HGW-Firmicutes-3
TAGTTGAACTTTCGCATACAATATATAGTTATGAATGTATCAACGTAATCTATATATTGTATGTGAATTTAGTGAAACTTAGTTTTGACCCTATAACCATATCTTGTTACAAATATATCAACATAATCTATATATTGTATGTGTATTTAAAGAAACTGTTTTTGAGACCTTAACCTTAGCTACAGTTTATAATAAAAATCCTAAAAATACAATCAAAATTATATTAAATTTAAAGCAGGTTGCGCATTTTATCCTAAAAAATACTCTCTAATCTATGAAGACCCTAGTAAGCCGTCTTCAAATCGTTGTTTCAAATGTATTTTCTTAATGGTGTTTTTTTCTAATACCTGTGTCGACATTGTATACACCTTTATATGGTTGGTGGTATGACCGACGTAATAGATTTGATGATCTAGGATAACTTCCTCTTCAATCAACACTTCCATCTCTACATCAATAAACCCGGTCAAAAAAACCTCCTTCATATTTTCTGCCATTTCGATAGCTCTGGTGCTTCTAATATTTCTTTCCTTAGGGTTGACTTGTTCCTTCATTTTCGCAGCCGGTGTTCCGTTACGCTTGGAATACTTGAAGATATGCATATTTGCAAAGCCGATATCCTTAATAAATATCAACGTATCTTCAAACTGTGCTTCTGTCTCAGAAGGAAAGCCTACAATCAGGTCTGTAGTTATGGCACAAGTGGGCATTTTCTCTCTTAATCTATCAACCGCTCGTTTATAATCTACAGTTGTGTACTTTCGATTCATTTTCTTCAGAATAACATCATTTCCAGATTGCATAGACAAATGAAAATGAGGGCATACCTTATCTAACTTTTCAACGCGACTTACAAAATCTTGAGTTATTAATGTAGGCTCGAGTGAGCCTAGACGGATACGCAAAATACCCTCTATCTCTTGAATATCTTCCAATAAGTCAATAAGTTTATAATCATCAAACTGAATACCATAAGAGGCAAGATGAATACCCGTTAATACCACTTCTTTATAACCTTTTTTAGCCAGTTCTTTGCATTCTTCTAAGATGCTTGTTACCGATCTACTTCTAATTCTTCCTCTTGCATAAGGAATGATACAATACGTACAGAATTGATCGCAACCATCTTGTATCTTAATATGCGCCCGTGTATGGTCCTGGGTCATACTAATCCACAAATCATCATAGACTTTGTATTGGCTTAAATCCAGTATCTTGGGCTTAGTCTTGCTTTCTAAATAGGTCTCAATGACTTGAACCACATTGCCTTTATCTGTGTTCCCAATTAAAAGATCAACCTGGATCATTTCAAGAAGCTCTTTATTGGATGCTTGTACATAGCAGCCTACAGCAACCACCAAACTCTTAGGATTATTTTTCTTGGCTTTTGCCAGCATCTGTCTGGACTTTTTGTCTGCCATATTGGTCACCGTACACGTATTAATAACATAAATGTCAGCTTTTTCAAAAAAGCCCACAACATCATAACCCAATTTTTCGAACTGAGTCATCATACCCTCAGTTTCATATTGGTTCACCTTACAGCCAAGTGTATGGAACGCTACTTTCGCCATTTTTTTGCCTCTTTCTTTGATGGTAAAAATATTTCTATTTATTCTATTTGTCTGAAAGCCCTTACATTTCACGTTTTTTTTAGTCAATATTCGTATTGACATCGATTTTCAAAAAGTGTAGTATAAGTGTGTATAAAATAATGTAAAGGAGGACCAAATAATGAAAACTATAAAAGTATCTTTAAACTCTATTGATAAAGTTATGATTTGGTATCTGGCCGTTATGTCATAGATGCAAAATCTATAATGGGGATTTTTTCACTCGACTTAAGCAAGCCAATTGAATTAATGATTCATGATGATTCTGTCGTCGAAGAAGTTGAATCTGTTCTTCAAGATTTTATCCTCGAGTAATTGCTTTAACCTAATTAAGTCAGTAAAAAATCCACTTAGGTGGATTTTTTTATACTCTAGGAAAGTCATACTCTAGCATTTATCTTTAAAACATAGCTGAATGCGTCAAGGAACTTTCCTGCCGGAACAATTTGCTTTGCAAAGCGAGGCGTAGCCTCTTTGTTCTTAGAATCTAAATGGTTTACAGCATGACGAAGTCACGCTTCTTATAAATCAGGTTCAATCTTAATCACTTCTCTTTGTTCAATTGCTCTTTGTAGCATCTCTTCTATATTCTCAAGAATAGCCTCTGAGCGCATTATAGATTTGATATTGGGTTTGGTCACGGGATGTTTAGCCACAAAAATGGTACAGCAATCCTCATAAGGTAATATGGAAGTTTCAAAGGTCTCGATACGTTGAGCAATATCCACGATTTCCTGTTTATCAAAACCTATCAGGGGTCTAAAAACAGGCATACCGCATACATCGTTGGTTGCTGCAAGACTTTGTATGGTCTGACTGGCTACTTGACCTATACTCTCACCGGTAATCAATGCTAAGCAATTATGCTCTCTAGCAATACGCTCTGCTATAATCATCATATAACGACGCATAATGATGGTTAATTGTTCGTGGGGGCATTTCTCGTAGATATCCAATTGAATCTCTGTAAAAGGAACCACATGAAGGTTAAAACTACCATTATATCTGGCAACAATTTTACCTAAGTCTATAACTTTTTGCTTTGCGCGTTCACTTGTATAAGGATGAGAATGGTAGTATACTGCATCAAAATGAACACCTCTTTTTGCAACCATATAACCTGCAACCGGACTGTCAATACCACCTGAGAGCATGAGCATCGCCTTACCGTTGGTGCCTACCGGCATACCACCTAGACCACTGATTTGCTTGGAAAAAATATATGACTTATTCCTAATCTCAACGTTAACACGAACTTCCGGCTTATGAACGTCTACACTTAACTGATCATAAGCATCCAGTAAGACACCACCGATATCTCTAGAAATCTCCATTGAATTTAGTGGGTACTTTTTATCTGCACGCCTTGCCTCTACTTTAAATGTAAAATCATGTTGATCATAATGTTGTTTTAAGAAAGCTACCGCTTGTATTCTTATGTTTTCCATACTATTGTCTTCAAGTATATAAACCGGACAAATTCCGATAATCCCGAAGATCATTTGTATACGATTCATAACAGCTTCATCATCTACATCAATAAGGGGTTCACAAATAATACGTCCCTGTTCTTTGACCACTTCAAACTCTCCGAAAGGTTTAATGGCATCTCGAATGTGTTTGACCAATGCATTTTCAAAAATATATCTATTTTTCCCCTTAAGGGCGAGTTCACCATATTTTATTAAATAACCTTGCTTCATATTTATCCTACTTTCTTTTAAATCTTCTAAGTATGGGCAACAACCGGTTAAGATGTTCAATAAATAAATTGACTTCTTCCAGTGTATTGTATTTTGAAAAACTCATTCGTATAGCATTGTCTTTTTCATCATGGGTCAAATTTAACGCTGAAAGAGTTATGCTGTGATTTTTCTTCTTAGAAGAACATGCTGACCCTGTGGACACATAAATCTCAAGCTCTTCCAGTGCATGAAGCAGCACTTCACTCTTTACACCGGATACGCCAATATTCAAAATATGATAGGCACCTAATTCTCTATCACCGTTAAAAGTAATATCAGGAACATCATTCATAAGCCTTTTAATCATATGTTCTTTAATGCCCTCTATATGCGTTCTATTGTCTTGAAGTTGATTATAGGCTTCTTCCGTTGCCATACCAAAGCCGATAATACCAGGGACATTCTCTGTACCTGATCTTATACCGTTTTCTTGACGTCCACCATGAAACAACGGTGCTATTTTAGTGCCATCTTTTATATATATAGCACCTATGCCTTTAGGACCATGAAGCTTATGACCACTTATGGTTAAGAGATCAATTTGATCTTTGGTTGGCGTTAAGATATATTTACCAAAAGCTTGAATGGCATCCACATGAAACAGAGTCTTTGGATTTAAGCTTTTAATAAGCTTTCCAATTGTCAACATATCTTGTATGGTACCGATCTCGTTGTTCACATACATAATAGATACCAATAGTGTATCTTGTCTTATAAGCTGATTTAACACTTCTATTTGAACATAACCCATACTATCTGTAGGAATAGATTCAACCTCATAACCTATCGTTTCCAGATGTCGAACCGTTTCCTTGACTGAAGGATGTTCGATTGAGGACACCAAAATATGTTTACCACCTCTTGTGTTCCCTGCTGTCACGCCAGATATCGCAATATTATTTGCTTCTGTTCCTCCGGATGTGAAATAGATCTCTTTTTTATTGACTTTTAAGACCTGAGCAATCATCTGTCTACTATTTTCAATGGCTTTTTCTGCTACAAACCCTTTTTGATGCAAGGATGAAGGGTTTCCAAAATCCTTGGTCAGCATTTTCAACATGGCTTCTACCACTTTGTCGGACACCTTTGTGGTTGCCGCATTATCAAAATATATTTCCATTTTTTCTCCTTAAGTTGCTTCTACAAATCCATCTATTCTTAATTGAGTAGTATACTTTCATCAAACAATAAAAGAAGCAGGTCGCCCTACCTCTCTATTATTATATAATCGAATGTTTATTTACTCATAACATTTTCGATGGCTTGCACGACACGTGCTTTTTGAAAAGGTTTTACAATGAAGTCTTTTGCTCCGTTTTTTATAGCTTCCACAACCATAGGTTGTTGACCCATGGCTGAACACATAATAACTTTTGAGTTAGGTGATACTTCCATAATCTTTGGTAATGCAGTAACACCATCCATCTCCGGCATGGTGATATCCAAGGTCACAACGTCGGGTGTCAGTTCTTTTGCAAGTTTAATAGCTTCCAGTCCATTGCCGGCTTCACCACAAACATCATAACCGTCTTCAACCAACATTTTTTTTAGTACTGTTCTCATAAATACTGCATCATCTACAACTAAAACTCTAATTGCCATCATTATCCTCCTCGATTTGTATCATTAGATTCGCAAGTAAGGTCATGCCCGCTGTTTCCGTACGTAAGATACGTCGGCCTAATGATATGATTTTTGCTTCCGTGGCCATTAAATGATTGATTTCTTCTTGATCAAAACCGCCTTCAGGACCAATTACTATACCAATGTTTTTAGCACCTTTCAGTTGCCCTAGAATAGTTCTTGTATACGCCATGCCTTCTGCGTTTTCATATGGCACCAATACCAAATCCATCTTCTCTAGTTGTTTCATCATATCTTTAAATCCAACAGGCAACTGAATGGTCGGTATGATACTTCTTTTAGACTGTTTTGCCGCTGCTTCTGAAATCGCTTCCCAGCGCTCAACTTTTTTCCCCGCTGTCTTGTCATCTAGCTTGACAACACAACGTTTCATCTTAACCGGAATAATCTCCCATATACCTAATTCAACGGTTTTTTGAATAATCCATTCCATTTTGTCTTTTTTGGGTATGCCTTGAAAAAGAGAAATCTTACTTAATAATTCATTGGTGGTCGGTACCACGGTTTCTATATCCAGTAAAATTTCCTCCTCCATAATTGTTTTTATTATACAACGATAGTCCTTTTGTTGTCCATCACTAATTGTCACTACATCCCCGACACGCATGCGCAATACATGCTTCATATGGTTCATATCGGCACCTTCTACTAAGATATGATTATCTTTTACCTGACTTGGTTCTACAAAAAATCGATACATGTGCCTCCTTATAGACCGGCCTTAATGGCCACCCATTCACCTTTTCTGCGTATCTCCAAAACATTAAAACCTGCATTGGTTAAAGCGTCTGTCACTGCTTTTTCTTTTTCATTCAATATACCTGAAGCAATAAATACACCTGAAGTATGCAGTATTTTTTTTACATCCTTCGTTATATCTATGATGACATCTGCCAAGATATTTGCGACAACTGTATTCACAGGCGATAAAATATTCTCTAAAAGGTCACCTTTGCAGATTCTTACCTGATCTTCTAAAGCGTTGTGTTTAATGTTTTCTTTTGCTATCTTAACCGCATTCTCATCGATATCCACACCTATAGCTGACACAGCACCGAGTCTAACAGCTGCTATGGCCAATATACCACTGCCACAACCTATATCTGCAACCTGACCTAGGTCGTGATCACACGCCTGCAAAAGCTCAATACAAAGATAGGTGGTTTCATGGGTGCCGGATCCAAATGCCATTCCGGGGTCTATGGCTATGACCATATCCCCTTCTATTAAATCCGGCTTCTCCCAAATAGGTGTAATAACCATATGGTCACCCACTCTAAAGGGCTTATAAAAGGTTTTCCATTTGTTTTCATAATCCTCATCCGGCATGGTTTCTACTATGATTTTTCCTGAACCAATTTCAAGAAATACCCTTAAGTTTATCAAACCTTTTTCAATATCTGCTTTACAAGAATCCACATCCTGATTTTCATCCAGATAAACAACAACACGGTACTCTTCAAGTGGCACCAATGTATCTGTTACATAATTAGCAAACATGGCTTCTTTATCCGATTCAGACAAATACTGATCTTCAATTTCCAAACCTTCCATACCTAAATCAAAAAGCATATTGCTAACCGCATCTACTGCAAGAGGCGCTACATGAATCTTTAATTTTGTCCACTTCATCTTAGCCTCTATTTCTCCAAGGTATCTTTAATCTTATTGAAAATACCTTTTTTCTTCTTACCTTCATCAACGGTTTCACCGGCAAGTTCTGCCAATTGTATGAAAAGTTCACGTTCTTCTTCACTAAGGTTTTTAGGGGTCATAACTGAAACAGTTACATATTGGTCGCCTCTTACTTTTGTATTGTTAAGATGGGGCACACCTTTTCCTCTTAGCCTAAATTTTGTATTGGTTTGTGTACCTGCTTTTATTTCATAGGTAACATTACCGTCAATGGTTGGAACAGAGACTTCTGTTCCAAGGGCAGCCTGTGAAAAACTAATTGGCAGATCATAATAAATATCCTCACCACGTCGTTCCAATATAGCATGGGGCTTAACATAGACTTGTAGTATAACATCCCCTTTAGGTCCACCATTTATACCTGGTTCACCTTTACCTCTAAGACGCATGCTCTGACCATGGTCAATGCCTGCAGGAATTGTAACCGATAACTTTTTATTTTGCTTATTGAGACCGCTTCCGTGACAGTCTGTACATTTTTCTTTAATCATTTGGCCCGAACCGCCACACTGGTGACAGGTACGAACGCTTTGAACCGTACCGAATAAGGTTTGTTGGTTATACCTTACCTGTCCTTGGCCTGCACAAGTTGAACAGGTCTCTTTTGATGTACCGGGTTTTGCACCACTACCATCACAAGTATCACACATTTCTGAAACGGTTACAAAAATCTCTTTTTCAACGCCAAAAATAGCCTCATCAAATTCAAGATTGATACGGGCTTGAATATTTTCGCCTTTTTGAGGTGCATTGGCCCGTCGTCTGGAACCGCCACCGAAAAAGTCACCAAATATATCACCAAACATATCACCCATATCATTGAAGCCACCATAACCGCCGCCGCCACCTTGGGTGAACGCTGCATGACCGAACTGATCATACTGTTGTCTTTTGGTATCATCACTGAGTATCTCATAGGCTTCTGTTGCCTCTTTGAATTTTTGTTCAATTTCTTCACTGTTATGATTCATATCCGGATGATACTGCTTAGCTAGGTTACGATATGCTTTTTTGATCTCCGGTCCGGTTGCTTGCTTATTTACACCTAACACTTCATAATAATCTCTTTTATCTGCCATTTGACCACCTCTATCAACTTATTCAACAACGGTTACATCTATGTATATGAGCACACATAAAAAACAAAACCATACTTATGGTGCCTTGACTTTGAACACTAAAATCAGCAGAACCTATTATACAACAAAGACAGCCCATTAACAATGACCGTTTTTAATAACAATAGATTATGCTACCTTGGTTTTTCATATATTTATATTGAAAAACATTCATAGAGGCAGGTTTGCAATAAGACATGGATATTTTTTAGGTTACATTTTGATATGAAAACCTACCTCTATGAATATAATTAATAATGGTTAAGGTGTCAAAACTATATAGTTGAACTTTCACATACAATATATGTGAATTTAGTGAAACTTAGTTTTGACCCTTCAACCAATAATAAGGGCCGTACCGTTTGGTACGGCCCTAGTGAAGCTATTCTATATAATTTCGTTCTATTCTTCTTTGAAGTCCGCGTCAATGAATTCTTCTTCTGCACTTGCTTCGCCTTGAGGCTCGCCTTCAGGGTTCGCGCCTGCTGCTGCCGCTGACTTCTCATACATCTTCTGTGACACTTCTTGGAATACAGCTGTAAGTGCTTCTTTTGCAGCCTTCAACTCTTCCACATCGCCATCACTCATGGTGTCAGACTTCGTTTTTTCAAGAAGGTCTTTAAGCTTTTTAACTTCAGCTTCTAGTCTTTCTTTATCACTTGTATCGATTTGATCTTTGATTTCTTCAAGAGATTTTTCTGTTTGAAATACCAATGAATCCGCTTCGTTACGGGTATCTATGGCTTCTTTTTTCTTCTTATCTTGTGCTTCATGAGCTTTAGCTTCTTCTACCGCACGGTTAATCTCATCATCTGAAAGATTGGTACTTGCCGTAATGGTTATGTGTTGTTCTTTGCCTGTACCCAGATCTTTTGCCAATACTTTTACAATACCGTTGGCATCAATATCAAATGTCACTTCAATCTGTGGTACACCACGTCTAGCGGTAGGTATGCCATCAAGCTTAAAGTTACCAAGTGTTTTATTGTCACGGGCAAATTCTCTTTCACCTTGTACGACATGAATATCAACAGCTGGCTGATTGTCTTCAGCAGTAGAGAAAACTTGGCTTTTTTTCGTTGGTATGGTTGTGTTTCTTTCAATCAATTTGGTTGCAACACCACCAAGTGTTTCAATACCAAGAGACAATGGTGTAACATCTAGTAGAAGAATATTACCTGCGCCTGCATCTCCTGAAAGCTTACCACCTTGAATACCGGCACCAACCGCTACACATTCATCCGGGTTAATGCCTTTGAAAGCATCTTTACCTGTAAGACTTTTAACCGCTTCTTGAACAGCAGGAACCCTAGTTGATCCACCAACCAGTAGAATCTTATCTAATTCTCCAACATCTATACCTGCATCTTTCAACGCTTGCTTAACAGGACCTAATGTTGATTTAACCAAATCATCGGTGAGTTCATCGAATTTTGCTCTTGTTAAAGTGACGTCCAAATGCTTTGGTCCTTCTTGAGTTGCTGTAATAAATGGTAAGTTGATATTGGAAGTTATACTAGATGACAGTTCGATTTTAGCTTTTTCTGCTGCTTCTTTTAAACGTTGCATCGCCATTTTGTCACTGGATAAATCAACGCCTTCAGCATTTTTGAATTCGGATACAAGATATTTAATAACGCGAGCATCAAAGTCATCACCACCAAGATGATTGTTACCACTTGTTGCTAGAACTTCTAGGACACCATCACCGATTTCTATTAAAGAAACGTCAAAAGTACCGCCACCTAAGTCAAATACCATGATTTTTTGTTCATGTTCGTTGTCAAGTCCATAAGCAAGCGCTGCAGCAGTAGGCTCATTGATGATTCTTTTTACATCCAGACCGGCAATTTTTCCTGCGTCTTTTGTTGCTTGTCTTTGACTGTCATTGAAGTAAGCCGGCACGGTAATAACGGCCTCCGTAACGGGTTCACCAAGATAAGCTTCAGCATCTGCCTTTAGCTTTTGTAATACCATGGCAGAGATTTCTTGTGGTGAATATTTTTTATCATCTATTGCGACTTTGTGATCTGTTCCCATCTCTCTCTTGATGGATATGATGGTTTTATCCGGATTGGTGATTGCTTGTCTTTTCGCCGGTTCACCAACAACTCTTTCACCTGTTTTTGTGAACGCTACAACAGAAGGGGTTGTTCTTGAGCCTTCCGCATTTGCAATAACGACCGGCTTTCCACCTTCCATTACAGATACACATGAATTGGTTGTTCCTAAATCTATTCCTATTATTTTACCCATTTTAATGCCTCCTTGTTTAATATATTGATGAAATACTCATGATAGTTGTTTGTTTTAATAGATTACGTTGATACGTTCGTAACTATATGTAGGATTTGTAAGTTCAACTAAGTAGTGTTGATACTTCCTGGTTAATGTATCAACCCTAAGTTTCACTAACTGCATCCTACATATAGATTACGTTGATACGTTCGTAACTATATGTAGGATTTATAAGTTCAACTAAGTAGTGTTGATACTTTAACCTTAATTAACGACTTTGACCATACTGTATCTTAATACAGAATCTTTATATTTATAACCCTTTTGGTAAACTGCAGCGACAATACTTTCGTCATGATCTTCAGAAGTTTCATGCTGTACTGCATGATGCAAGTGTGGGTCAAAAACTTGATCCAATGCTTCAATTTCTTCAACACCCATTTCTTTAAGGGCTGCTACAAGTTGCTTATAAATCATATTGATACCTTTAACAAAAGAATCTTCCTTGTGTTCATCTGTCACAGCATCAAATGCCCGTTCAAAATTGTCGACGATGGGCAATAAGACCTCAAGTATTTCCTTGGCACCTTTTTCATACATCAGATCCTTTTCTTTCAAGGTTCTTTTTCTGAAATTATCAAATTCAGCTAGTGTTCTATGATGACGGTCAACTTGCTCATTTAACTCTGCTTCCTTTTGTTCCAGTTGCTTATCAAGAGATACCACCTCTATGGTTTCTGTTTCCGTTTCAGTTACAACTTCTACATCCTCCACTTGATCCATTGCATCTTCTAGATTTGTTTCATGATCAGAAGTCACGTCCATAGTTTCCTCTGACAAGACTTCTTCGTCTTTCTTATTCTTATCATTTTTCAAAACGATACATCCTTTCTTTAGATGATTATGAATCATTCATCCTTTTTTCTATTTCTTTGATCAAACACTTTAGAGAGAAGATGGCACTTTGATAATCCATCCTCTTAGGGCCGATCAATCCAATCACACCCAGTGGCTTTCCACCGATATGATAAGTTGTTGTAATCAAGCTACAATCCTTCATATTCTCATTGTTGTTTTCCGAACCGATCTTGATGTTCACACCATCGGTTACAATACTTTCACCGTCAAAATCATTTAAAAGTAATTGTCTGATATAATCCTTTTTATCCAAAGTTTCCATAATCGAAGTTGCCTTCTCAAGATCACTAAACTCAGGAAGCCTTAGCATATTAATAGCACCGGATGTGTAGATTTGTGTGTCTTCATTATTGTGTACCGCTTGAAATACGACTTCCAAAACCTTACCTATGATTTCATCCTGGTTACCTGCAAAAGCTTTAATCTTTTCAATGAGCGGTAGATTAATTTCCTCAACATCAAGTCCATGAAGCTGATTGTTCAAAATAAAGGACAGCTTATTGAGCATCGGTTGGTCCATATCTTCATTGATTTCCAGTACATAATTATTGGCCATATTACCATCTGTAACAATAACCGCTAATACCTTCTGTGATTCAAGCTCAATCAGCTGGATATTCTTAATCTTACACTTCGAGTACTGAGGTGTGGAAACGATTGCTGTAAGATTGGTTTCTTTAGCCAATACTGAAACAATGTCTTGTAAGAGGGTCTCAATACGTCCTGCTTTACTAAGTAAGGCTTCCACATAGGACAAATGCTTGGGACTATCATATTTGGCACTTAAAATCATATCCACGTAGAGGCGATAACCTTTGTCTGATGGAATACGCCCTGCAGATGTGTGAGGTTGCATGATAAATCCCAGTTCCTCTAAGTCGGACATCTCATTTCTTATAGTAGCCGGAGATATACCCAAATCATAATTCTTGGATATGGTTCTGGATCCTACCGGTTCTGCCGTATCTAAATAATTAGAAATGATTGCCTCTAGTATTTTAAGTTTTCGTTCATTAAGTTCCATACCGTCATCACCTCTCACATTGTTAGCACTCATTTGTGTGGAGTGCTAACATCTGAGTTAATAATATTATTTTTTTCTATGTTTGTCAACATATAAACCTCAAAAAACTATTAAAACTTTATAAATTGGGATGAATGTGTTTTATTTTGGGTTTTATTTAAAGAAAACTGAAAAAAAATGTCTCGTGGATGTAAGTCACATACTACATCCTTTGAAACATTTTACTTTTTAATCATCTCTAATCCATTAAAAACTTTGATAATACATCATTACTAAAATCTAAGCCCCTTCTGGTAAGCTTGACCCATCCGTTTTTTTCTGTAAGCATCTTTTCTTCTATTAACTTTTTTATAATCGGTTGATAGGGTTCTAAAAGTGTTTCTTCAAAGTCTATATTCAATTTAGTAAGGTTTACACCTTTTAGCTGCCTTAATCCCAGAAAGAAAAACTCTTCTAATTTATTGATTTTATTACCCGTCTGTTCTAATACGCGTATCTGATCCAAGTGTTGGCTCTTTCTTATATACCTTTTAAGATCATCTATATTTTTGTATCGGTTTTGATTCAAATAAGAAGCAGCTCCAAGACCAACGCCCAAATATGGTTCTAATGTCCAATAGGCCCTATTGTGTCTGCCTATCCTACCCGGCTTCCCATAACTGGAGATCTCATAGTGCTCATAGCCTTTACTTTCAAGGGTATCATGAGCCCACCAATACATCTGGCGTTCCACATCTTCATCCGGCAGATCTAATAATCCCTTGTTATACTGGCTTTCAAATACGGTCCCCGGCTCAATAATCAAGCTGTATATAGATAGATGCTCAGGTGAGAGTTCTATTGTCTTTTCTACGGTTGCTTTAAATGAATCCAGCGTTTGATTCGGAAGCCCAAACATAAGGTCTAAACTTATATTCTCTATACCCATTGCACGCATCATTAGATAGGATTCTAAAAATACCTCATAGTCATGAATTCTACCAAGAGTCTTAAGCAATGCCTCTTCATCAGATTGCAATCCCATACTAATGCGATTGACACCCGCATCTATATAGGCCTTTACTTTAAGAACATCGACCATACCCGGGTTCACCTCAATGGTGAATTCTCCATCTTCTGTCCATTCAAAAACATCAAAAACCGCTTCCATGATTCTGCCAAATTGTTCTGCTGTTAAAATAGAAGGTGTGCCACCGCCCATATAGATGGATGAAAGCTTTTTTGTAATATTTTGGCTTTTCATCCCCAAAATCTCAGCAACCAATGCCTCTACATAGGCATCGCGTAAGAAGATATCTGCATGGTCAAAAGATAAAAAATCACAATAGTCACACTTTTTTACACAGAACGGTATATGAATATAAAGACCCATCATTTCCATTTCAACACCTTATTCATCTAACTTCAATATGCTCATAAAAGCATCTTGTGGTACTTCTACATTACCCACTTGACGCATTCTCTTTTTACCCGCTTTTTGTTTCTCTAATAGCTTTCTTTTTCTGGATATATCCCCACCATAGCATTTTGCTAAGACATCTTTACGCATCGCTTTGATGGTAGACCTTGCAATAACCTTGTTGCCTATGGCTGCTTGTATAGGTATCTCAAATTGATGCCTTGGTATCTCATCTTTGAGTTTTTCAGCTATCTTCTTCCCTCTTTCATAAGCTTTATCCTCATGGACGATAAAAGAAAGTGCATCTACCACTTCTTTGTTAAGCAATATATCCAGCTTTACCAGATTGGATTCCTTGTAGCCGATCAACTCATAGTCAAAGGATGCATAACCTCTTGTTCTGGATTTTAAGGCATCAAAGAAATCATAGATAATCTCATTTAAAGGTAATTCATACATAAGTTGGGTTCTGGTGTCTTCAATATATTCCATACCTAGATACTCGCCACGACGGTCTTGACATAATTCCATAATAGATCCGATGTACTCAGAAGGGACCATAATTTGCGCTTTTACAATCGGTTCCTCCATCATCCTTACTACTGAAAGATCCGGCATATCTGCCGGATTGGCAAGGTCAATAACCTTGCCGTCGGTTTTATGCACTTTATAAATAACGCTTGGTGCCGTTGTAATAATATCCATGTTGTATTCTCGTTCAATACGCTCTTGAATAATCTCCAAATGGAGTAAACCTAGAAAACCACATCTAAAACCAAACCCTAATGCCAATGATGTCTCCGGTTCAAAATGAAGGGCTGCATCATTGAGCTTGAGTTTGTCTAATGCATCTCTTAGGTCCGGATATTTGGATCCATCAACCGGATAGATGCCACAATAAACCATAGAGTTTACTTTTTTATATCCCGGTAGTGCTTCCTTTGCAGGATCAGATACCTTGGTCACAGTATCTCCCACCCTTGTGTCTTGAACATCTTTGATACCTGCACTAATATAGCCAACATAACCTTCTTTAAGTTCTTCACAGGGTATAAAAACGCCCGGACCAAAGTAACCCACTTCAATGACGTCAAATGTTTTTCCTGTTGACATCATTTTGATTTTATCACCTTTTTTTACTGTGCCGTCTTTGATTCTACAGAAAATAATGACACCTCGGTACGGGTCATATTTAGAATCAAATACAAGTGCTCTAAGGGGTTGATTCAAAACCACTTTAGGTGCCGGTATTGTGGTGATAATCATTTCAAGAACTTCTTCAATATTGATGCCGTCTTTTGCAGATATCAATGGAGCATGTGCTGCCTCAAGACCTATTATGTCTTCCACTTCCTGAATAACCCTTTGTGGATCTGCACTTGGTAAATCAATTTTGTTGATGACCGGTAGAATCTCTAAATCGTGTTCAAGGGCTAAATATACATTGGCAAGGGTTTGGGCTTCAATGCCTTGAGCTGCATCTACGACCAGAATAGCACCCTCACATGCTGCCAACGACCTAGATACTTCATAGTTGAAGTCTACATGCCCCGGTGTATCAATAAGATTGAATACATACTCTTCACCGTTATTGGCTTTGTATACCAATCGTACAGCCTGAGCTTTTATGGTGATACCCCGTTCTCTCTCTAAATCCATATTATCCAACACTTGCTCAGACATTTCTCGATCCGTTAAGAGTCCAGTCTTTTGTATGATTCGATCAGCCAAGGTTGATTTCCCGTGATCTATATGGGCAATAATGGAAAAATTTCTAATGTTTTTTTGTTCGATATCTGCCACAATATTCTTCCTTTCCAAAGTAAGGTTCTTATATCCTCATGGTACAATCCAACTTTTGATGCTTTTGAGGATAACTACTATATCCTCATATCAATTGATTATTATAGCATAGGGTCCTTCGTTATACAATGACAATTATTTCCATCTTACTTGTAATCAATTGACAATTTTCATTATTCGAGTACACTTGAATTATCCCTTAAAATATTATGGTTATGGAGGCAATTATGAAAATCATCATCTCTCCCAGTAAAACACAAAATTATAGCAAGATACATGAAAGTGCCGTACACGAACCTGTTTTTAATAAAGAAGCTCTTTATCTTAATCAGAGATTAAAAAGGCTTTCCAAAGATGCCCTTCATCGTCTAATGGGTATAGATGAAACTCTATTAGAACAAACCTATAGTAACATTAAAACTTTTGATGCTGCTACGCCCAACTATGCAATCACAACTTACACCGGTCTTGTCTATAAATATCTTCATCTTGATGATTATAACACGGAACAGCTTGATTATATGGATAAGCATCTGGTGATTCTTTCTGCTATGTATGGTGTTTTAAGGCCCTTTGACGGTATAAAACCCTATCGTTTAGATATGAAAATGCCTTTAGTTAAGCCTTCACTTTATAAATATTGGGAAAGACATGTAGCCCATTACTTTAGAAATGAGAATGTCATAATTGACCTTTCCTCCAACGAATATGGTAAGATGCTCCCTTCTAATAGAATTACCATTAAATTTATGGAAGAAAAGGATGACCAATATAAAAACATTGCCACCTATTCTAAAATGGCCAGAGGTCAACTGCTCCATATTATGATCAAAAACCAGATGACAGAACCCCATCAGATAAAATCTGTGACTTTTGAAGGCTATCACTATAACCCTACTCTTTCCAGTAAAATAAACTATGTTTTCACGCGGTCAATATTGTCAAATTCTTGACATTTACCCGCCCTTCCCTTAATATAAATAATAAATATGCGCTTGAAAGGATGAAAATA
>PGZS01000272.1 GCA_002841435.1 Firmicutes bacterium HGW-Firmicutes-3
AGCCCATATAAGCACCTAGAACCATACCGATGTACATGCCACGAGCTGCAGAATCACCACCGGCATAAGCGTTTTGAACCAGTGCTTCAACAAAATCATGCTCATATTTGACAATTAGATATATGGAAGCAGGGAATCCAAATTCAGCAGAACAACTTTGACCGATGGCTTTGATGGTAGGCACGGGTGGCTGGTCAATATTGGCCAAACCTTGGTCCACATAAGCCTTAATGATATCAGAGGATTCCGGATAAACCAGATCTAAGGCATCAGAAGGGGTCTTGCCGGACAAGATATGCTCGAGCAATTGATAGGTAAAAAGCACAATAGCATCAAGGGTCTCATTGTTATGGGTTAGATGGGTCTGAGCCAGAACATCATCTACTGTTAGATGCGTTAGGGCAAAAAGAGGTCCGCCTCTAACGAGACCACCCAGTTCCATAGAATCAGAACCAATGAACCCATCGCCATGGGATAGAATATCTAAAGAAGTTTTGGTTGCATGATCCAGATAGAGGGTGTTGTATTTGATGAAGTTTATCCAGTCCTCCTTGAAATTTGGTAAATCAAAACGTCGATAGCTTGCGAGATGTTTAAGAAGCATGAGAGATTGGTCACCATAATGGGTAAAATCTCCGGCGCCCTTAATGGAATGATAAGGGGTGGCAGGTTCCATAAAATCCGTTAAGGGCGCAAATTGTTGTTGAATTAAATCGGTATCATATATCCAATGGGGACCAAGGGCTAAGGCATCCCCGATGAAAGCGCCATAGATTAAGCCTTTTTGATGATTGGTTAACATATAAATCAACTCCTTTCAAAAGTTGTAATAAATCTGTATAATTTAGTCTAGCACAACTGAATTCATTTTAAAAGAGGCAAATGAGAATTATAATCAAAAATATGAAAGATGTTGAAGGGTTTTCAAATTCAAGGAATTGATATATAATAAATGGCTAAGGTGTCAAATCAATATTGTACATGAAGCTAGAGAAGCTTAATTATGACACTTTAATGAACCATAAATAAATCATTAGAAATCTTATGTTCATCGTTTAGAAATCCTACAAGTAGGAATGTTATTTTATAAAGAAAGGGTTATTATGCTAAGAGATAAAATATTAAACAAAGAAAGCGGTATGATTTTCTACGGACTGACACCTCCAAAATCTAACAATACAGATGAGAAGATTGAAGCCATATCCAAAAAACACATTGCCAGGATTAAAGAACTGGATGTGGATGGTGTCATCGTTTATGATATACAAGATTCATCGTTTATGATATACAAGATGAAACAGAACGCACCCATGAAGAACGGCCTTTTGAGTTCATTCACACCGTGGACCCATCTTTATACTCCAGACACTACTTAAAAGAGTTAAGTGTGCCTAGAGTGGTTTATCGGTGTGTAGGCAACTATATCGAAGAAGCCTTTGTAGAATGGCTTAAAGACGGTGAAGATCAGTTTACGGTTTTTGTAGGAACAGCAGCGACCCATCAAGAAGTGGGACTAAAGCTTGAGGAAGCTTACAAACTCAGACGACAATACAATGAGAACATGCTCCTTGGGGCAGTTACTATACCGGAGCGTCATAGACTTCTTGGTGATGAAGACGAACGGGTTGGGTTTAAGATGTCCAAAGGCTGTAGCTTTTTTGTGTCTCAAGCCGTCTATGATCTTGAAGCCTCCAAAAAATTCCTACTGGATTATAAACAGTATTGCTTAAAGCATGAGATTGATATGGTGCCGATTATTTTCACATTAACACCATGTGGTTCGGCAAAAACATTAAAGTTCATTAAATGGTTGGGTATCAGTGTGCCTTCTTGGCTGGAAAATACCCTGCTATCTTCAGAGGAGATGTTATCCAAGTCCATACAGTTGATTACATTGATATACAAGGAATTAACAAAAATTGCAAAAGCAGAAGGCATACCAATTGGTTGTAATATTGAAAGCGTTTCTATACGTAAGGAAGAAATAGAGGCTTCTATTTTATTGGCCAAAGAAATTACAACTTTTGTAAAGTATCAAAAATAAATACAATATTCTATTGACAGGTATAAGTAGTAACAGTATAATCAAAATAAGTACAATTAATAATGATTATCAACAAAGCCTTTTAGAAGGCTTTTCATTTAAGAAAATTCATCGAGCACGATTGAATTTAGGAGGTTATTTATGGAAAAAACAAAAAAATTAATAAGTGTTTTAACGTTAGTAGGTATACTTGTTTTAGTTATAGCGGGATGTGCAAAAGAAGAGGAAGTGTTAAAGGTGGGCATGGAACTAAAATATCCGCCATTTGAGACCGTTGATGAAGAAGGTAACCCGACAGGCGCTTCTGTTCGATTGGCTGAAGCACTTGGAGAACACTTAGATAGAAAGGTTGAGATTATTGACACCCCTTACCCAAGTTTGATTCCTGCACTTGAATCGGGTAGTATTGATATCATCATATCATCTATGACCATTACAGCAGCACGTCAAGAGATTGTTGATTTTTCTGATCCTTACACCACCAGTCAACTCATGATGTTGGCTCATATAGATTCTAAAGTAAAGTCTCCGGCAGACCTGAACGATCCGGAAGTGATTATTGCTTCAAAGTCAGGCACCATAGGAGCTTTGTGGGCAGCGGCGAATGCACCTTTGGCACAAGTGTTGACTTTGGACGAAGAAGTGACTGCAGTGCTTGAAGTAGCTCAAGGCAATGCAGATGTATTTATTTATGATCCTTTGTCGATTATTAGACATCAAGAAAACTATCCTGACACGACGGTGGCGATTTTAGAACCATTACCAAACACCCAAGGTTGGGGTATTGCCCTTCGAAAAGGGGAAGATGAATTTAAGCAACAGATAAATGATTTTATCCAAAAGGCCAAAACAGACGGCACCTATGATGCTATTCGCGCTGAGTTTTTAGAAGATAAAATCAAAGAATTCGAAGATCAAGGCTTAGACTTTTTCTTCTAGAGAAAAAGAGGTAATTGTATGAAAAACATG
>PGZS01000273.1 GCA_002841435.1 Firmicutes bacterium HGW-Firmicutes-3
CTTCAGAACAACAGACGTAACTGGTATCATCAAATTACCAGAAGGCGTAGAAATGGTAATGCCTGGCGATAACGTGCAAATGGAAATCACCCTGATCACACCAATCGCGATCGAAGAAGGTTTACGTTTCGCGATTCGTGAAGGCGGACGTACCGTTGGTTCTGGTGTTGTAGCCAAAATGTTAGCTGATTAATATTTTGCTTCGCAAAATATAAAAATAAAAAAAATTGATATTTGAGCGATGCTGTTTGATCAGTTCGATAGCGTAAGGCAAATAACAAGTATCAGTCAATTTTTGCCGCCTCTCCCGTAGAGGCGGTTTTTTTCGTGAAGGCAGTCGCCAATCGCAAGCTCGCTTGCAGTTGGCGACTGCCCACGAACCAAGATGAAGCGGAGCGGAATCGTGGTTGCGTAAAAAAGAGATTTAAAAAACTCTATTCGAACTTCTTTCACAATTATGATACAATAAAATAATAAATTTTATTGGGGGAAAAAAATGAAAAAATATATCAGTGTGACCATCAGTGATAAGGTGGAGTCAGTCGGAAATGACTATAACAAGGGCTTCAGAAAATGTAAAACAGAAGAATTAGCACACGAGATTGAAGCTGTCTGTAACAATTACGATGAAAAAGGTTACGACCTGGTATCAATCGTACCTGTTGTTCAAGGACAGCATATCGTTTTTTCAAGTGACGGCAGCTGGGCCAACAGTGTAACCGAAGGTGTAATTATTACCTTTAAAGCCAAATAAAAAAACAAGCAAAAAGGTCTATTCAGACAATATCTGAATAGACCTTTTTTAAACGAGTAATTTAATTTCGGAAAAATCATGTTCCCGAAAAAACAGCAAGGCTTCATAGCTGACACGATAGATCGACTTTTGTGGAATACCCCAGCACCGGGCTGTATTTGTGATAATAAGAATAGAAAAATCTTCCACCGGCATTTTAATCCGGTCTTCGCAAAAAGCTCGAGTAAGTTCTCGACGGGCGCCGAAATCAGCGATTAGCAGGGCATCGAATTCAATCGGACGGATTCTTAAATTATAATCCTTGACAAAATCATGATAGATTTCGCCCATTTTTCCATGAAGAAAAGGATAAAGCGAATCATTTTGAGAAATTTCATAATAAAAA
Organism: Firmicutes bacterium HGW-Firmicutes-3; assembly: GCA_002841435.1. GTDB lineage: Bacteria > Bacillota > Clostridia > Lachnospirales > Vallitaleaceae > Petrocella. The sequence continues at coordinate 1,140 of PGZS01000273.1, forward strand.
TTATTAACCAGGGGATCACTCAGCAGATGATGGTACCAGACCATGGTTAAATAGAAATGTTTTTCAAAGGCATTAATGGGTTTATATCCAATCAGTTTTTCGTTAAGTGATTCGTGGATGGAATTGAGATAGTCATCGAAAATTCTGGCAATAAAGGTGTCTTTGGTGGCAAAATGATAGGTCATCGAACCTAAAGTGGTATCGGAATGATCGGCGATTTGCTGAATTGTTGTGGCATTGTAGCCCTGGTTATAAAAAAGTTCCTTGGCGCTCTTGTAGATGCGTTCTTTGGTCATCTCGCCTTTAGTCAATTTTCGCATTTTACTCTCCTTAACGCAGTGTAGCATAGCAATTTTAGCACTAAGTGAGTTAATTAACAAGGGAAATCGTAAAAAGAATAAAATAAAAAAATATTATGCGTTCAATTTACTAAAAAAACAGTAAAAAGATAATGATTTAATAAAAAAAGCTTGACAAATACGATGTAAAGGGTTACTATTTAGTAAGTCTTAGTAATATTACTGAAAAACTAAAAATGGCGAAGGTAAATATCCGGAAATTTTACTTTGGTCGATCATTTAAAAAATTTGAGGAGGCTCTTTTATGGAAAAAAAACCCTTAAGTTCAGGGCTTAAAAAATTCTTTGGTATTGGAGATCTTGGTTTTAC
>PGZS01000274.1 GCA_002841435.1 Firmicutes bacterium HGW-Firmicutes-3
AATTGAAGAAATTAAAAACGAAAATATTTCGAAAATCCCAGGTGAAAGCGAAGAATCCATCGAAAATAAGGTTTTAAATTTAAAAAGTGAAGGGAAAAGCCCCCGGCAGATAGCAAGTATCACAAATTTAACCACAATAAAAATCGATGAAATTTTAAAAAAGCATGAAAGGATCGAAAAACATGCCTAGATTATGGCCGATCAGCCCCCTATTTTTTTTTTCAATCACCCGGGCGTTACAAATGCCCATTTGTAACGCCCAAAAGACCGGAGTTGGGACGAAGGGCAAGATTCCCGAATGTTTACAGAAGGGCGAACGGCCCATCTGAAACATTCAGATCTTGTTTTCTCCTGCTGAGAAAATGAAGTATGGGGGACACCCCCAAACCCCCGGAAAAGAAAATACCTGTTTCCACGGGAAACAGGATAGAAAATTATGATGGAGGACAAACAAATGAATGAACTGGATTTTAAAAATATAATTGAATTTGCAAATTGGGCAAATGAAAAAGAGATTTTCAATCTGGAATATCTTGGCACCCTGGGTGGCAGAAAAAACCAAAACTGTTTCGAAGCAGATATTGAAAAGAAAGGGGTCTATCTTATCTGTATTGAAAAAAGCGAAACAGAAATATTTCTAAATAGCCTTGAGGAATTGTCGGATTGGCAAGGAAAAAACGAAGTCACTGATCTGATCAACAATGGATTAAGTGATATCTTTGTCGGTTTTAATCAATTTACTGCTCAAAGCAATGAGCATGAAATTCAGATTTATATCGAAGCCGTTTCCTGTGCATTATAAATTCTTGTTTCCTCGGGAAACAAGATGAAGGTAAGTGTGAACAAATAAAACGCATTACAGGTTGCGTTTTGTATAAGGATATTAATTATGTCAAAATTTATATAAGGAGTTGACAATGAGATATTTTAAATCTTTTGGATCAGTTTTTTTGTTTGCTTTGGCATTTGTGTTTGCAGGGTATTGGGCGTTTGTTTTTCCGCATCAACTCATTAATAGTATTAACGAGTTGTTTGCAGAGCCATATTATCAAATGGATTCAAATACTTTCGAAATGATACCCCCTCAAAATGTTGAGGAAGAAAGTAAAATTCAATTTTCGGAAATTCAGTTCAATGCAAATTTAATTACGATGGTTCTCTATCCGACATATCATGTTTTTATGGTTGATTATTTGGTAAACGAAACAACCGTTTCTGATAAATATTTAGCAGAAGGTACTTTTATTAATCCAGAGAATCAAACGCAATACACAATTCGTCCGGTTAAAGTTAACGGATCAAAACAAGTTATTCAAATTGAGATACTGGTTGGTGATAAAGTAATTCAAACATTAAATAAACAGTAATGGTTCTATTTGTTTCCTCAGGAAACAGGATGGAGGTGATTGAGATAAAAAAGAAAACACTATGCAGTTTACGTCTGGAAAAAGAATTGTCCCAGGATGCCCTGGCAACGATGCTGGGAGTCTCACGAAAAAAAATCTATCGGTATGAAAATGGGTTAACCATTCCCAGTGATGAAATTAAGCAGCAACTGGGCCTGATCTTCTACCTGAGCCAGGATGACCTGGATGAAGTCATTAAAAATACCGTGAACGCTGCCAAAGAAAAAAGCCAAACCTATCCCTGCACCATCTCGTTTCGGTGTACAGCGGATATGTATTCTAAAATAGAAACCAATGCAAAAATGGCCAACATGACGGTGGGACAATATGTCAGAGAAACCTATGCCGGCGGGCAGTTAGTCGTTTTAGACGGACTCAAAGATTTTTCAA
>PGZS01000275.1 GCA_002841435.1 Firmicutes bacterium HGW-Firmicutes-3
GACACTTGTAACTATTTTCCGATATCTTTAGAGTTCATATTATTGCCCTTTTCTAATCATGATTATTATGAAAAAAGTAGAAGGCATTTATCCCAATCCGGAAAATAATATTGATGTTTACCTTCATAAGGCTTATAGTATTCCAGATAGGTGTGACAAAAAATGCAAAAAAATAGCCTTAAAATTAAACCAATATGGCTTTTACGGATGGTTCATTCTCATCTATGGTCTGGTTACCAATGTTCAGAACGTAACGACAAATGTTATATGGGTACGTTATTTTGGAAGGTTGCACCTTGGAAGCATACGTGGGCCTGTTAAGTAAAGGTGTCTTTATTCTTTTCTGCAAAGACATGGTAAACCCTTGGGTCAGGTTTGTATTCAAATAAACCAATAAACTTTGATAAGACTTTATTGATGGTCTTATTTCCGGTGAAAATACACATGTACCGTTTTTCTCGCCTACAGCCTAGACGTTCTTTGGAGCTTTCTGCTGTTTGGCCAAAATAGATGGTTTTGGATTTTTTCTCAATACCTAATCTTAGAATATAAATCAGCATATTGTAGTATAAGTCGAGTGCATCTCTCTTCGCATAGTTCATGCCACCGAATAAGAAATACAATCTATCTTTTTCTACTTTTACCATGACAAAGGCGACCGGCTTCTGATCATGGTAAAAGACATGAATATCATCCTTTGAAGTCTTGAAAAATTCTATGGGCAATGTCTCTAGTGGATACTTGGATCTGTTAAGCACTTCCTTATATAAGGCATATAGCTGATCATCAAAGGTCTCATTATGAATCCTCTCAATTCTTACGGTTCCAAGTCTCCTCAAGGCTTGTCGCAGTCTGCGTCTATAAGGACTTCTAAGAGCTGACACATAGGTCTCAAAATCCTCATAATTGTTATCAAAAATACATGTATCCAAGGTTCTACCATAAGGGATGCCTTGGGGTATTTTTTCTAATGCTCTTATATTCAATATCAGATGAAGCCCACCTTCTTCTTGAAGGTGATACATCAAGGCTTCAAGGTTACCAAAATAGCCTTCCCCATCTATAGATACGGGCAAGGCAACCATGGTAATGGGTACATGTAATTTGAGCTTTCCAAACGTAAATAAATTCATCCTTCTCTTAAAAGTATAGCAGCCAAATTCCGGATGAAAGTGATAAGTAAAGGCTTCTTCCCATGTCTCATCAAATAGAAGTGCATCTTTTTTTAGCCAATCATTGTCACAATACCTATCCCAATCTTCCGGACGTTGCGATATACATCTTACTTCATATTTTTTTCTCATAAGTCACATATTCCCTATATGGTTTTTGAGCGAATCTTGAGGTGATCTGTCTTGAAGCACTGTTATCCCCATGAATCCAACTGGATATGAGATGTTGTGTATGATATCCTTTTTTCACTGCCGCTTTTTCTGCCGCTTCCATAACTCCATTAAATAGAATAAAAATGGCCGGTGTGCCACGGTACTTGGCCTCGACACCGATCTCCACAATTTTTATGGTTTTTGGTTTTCTTTTCAACAACCTGTATTGAAGAAAAGTACGTATACCTGCACCCCTACTGCTTTTTACCAGTTCATTAAAGTCCGGATACCAAAGGATGAAACCAATGTCCTTGCCGTCTTTTTTTACAAAAAGCAGATTCTGATGGTCCAGTAAAGGCATCATGCTCTTAAAAAGTTCTACATCTTCATCATAATCCCTTCTGAAATAATAACTATGATCGGTAAAAATGTTATTGTTCAAGTCTGTATATCTTTTCAAGGAT
>PGZS01000276.1 GCA_002841435.1 Firmicutes bacterium HGW-Firmicutes-3
ATTAGAATTTTTAGAGTATGCGATGGAAGAGCTAAAACCTTACGGTGTCAAGGTTTCTGCAGATGTCTTTGGAACGGTTATTACAAGTTCAAAAGATGCTGCTACCATTGGACAAGATTATATTGAAATGTCAAAAGTCGTGGATGTGATATGCCCGATGATCTATCCGTCCCATTATGGATTTGGCTTTTACAATACACCTAAAGGTGAGCATTCAGACTTATATCCTTATCGTATTATTCATGGATCTATGATGGATTCTGCAAACAAATTATCCCAGATTCCTGAGGGTGATCATAAGGCGATTGTCAGACCTTGGTTACAAGCTTTTACGGCCAGCTATCTTGGAAGAGGTAACTATAAAACCTATGATGCCGCAGCCATTAGAGAACAAATTCAGGCTACTTATGATGCAGGTTTGGAAGAATGGATATTGTGGCATGCAGGCGTCAAATATAATCCGGCGGGATTACTGCCGATAGGGCAAGAAGAATAGAATAAGAGGTGACCATTGATGGACCAAGAAAAAGTCAAACTCATGATGAAGCTTGCCACATTTGAAAAAAAAGAAGGTAAAGAAGACCTGAATATCATGGAGTTCTTCAAAGGTGATTATATAGCCTATAAGACTTTCCTGATATTACTTGGGGTGTCATTTGCCTTATTCTTGTTTTTTTTGGCAGATATCGGAATGAAATTCTTTGAGGACATGCAACGATTTATTGAGTACGATTTTGTTGCACTTGGCATGCGTTATCTAACCATATGGGCTGTTTTTATGGTGATGTATGGCATAGTTGCAACGATTATTTATAAGAAATGTTATCGAGAGAGTAAAGAAAGAATCGATGATTATCAGAAAATGCTCAAAGAATTGAGAAAGATGTAAGCATTGGAGGAGGACACATTATGACCATGTTGCTTGAAATCAAAGAAATAATTATGCAGAATTACAGAAAATTTGAACGAATCATTGTACCACTTGCCAAATTCATAATGGCTTTAGTGATTTTATCCCTACTTGGCAGGTATTTATCCGGATTTGATTTGGAGAATAAATTCGTCTTGTTGGATAAGTTTTATATCAAAGTGGCTATGGCAGCGATTGTTGCTTTTGTTCCCGGAACATGGTTTGTTCTATTGATTATGGTAACTCTGTGGGCCAGAATGTTTTTTATATCCATTGAAGCAACCTTTATTACTTTTGGTGTCACGGTCATTATCTATTTGATGTTTGTACGTTTATTTCCAAAACAAGCTTATTTGGTAATATTGCTACCTTTTTTAATGCATATAAAATTAGCCTATATCTTGCCTTTGTTTGCAGGTCTTTTCCTTGGTCCGGTAGCCATTGTGCCTATTGGTGTCGGTGTCATCATATACTACCTAGGTATGAATTTGTCAGGATTACTTCAAATGACATCCGCTGACCTATATGATATGCCTACTACGATTATAGAAATGTACAAATATACGATTAATATCGTAACAGGCAATAGAGCCATGTTATTAACCATAGTTGTATTCGTTGCCGTTATATTAACAACTTACTATGTTGGGCGGCTTGAGTTGGATTTTGCCCAGTACATAGCCATAGGTGTCGGTGGACTTGTCAATATTTTCGGTTTTATTATGGGAAATTTAGTTTTAGATGCCGGTGTACAAATTGTGGGTGTGTTAGTTGGTTCAGTAATAGCTGTTATCTTAGTATGCATCATGCAGTTCTTTAGATTCACCTTGGATTACCAAAAAACAGAGCGTCAGCAATTTGAAGAT
>PGZS01000057.1 GCA_002841435.1 Firmicutes bacterium HGW-Firmicutes-3
TTGTTATGCTTGCTCACCAACCTTAGATAAGATGGCGTTGGCAAACCCTTCATCAACAATACCGATAGTAGCACGGTATTCCTTTCCGATGGCTTTTCCTAAGCTCGTTTTATCACCCAGTGTAATCAATTTGATTTGGCGATAAGCACACATATTGGTGAATTTTTTCTTTGTATTGTCCGAGGCGTCGGATGCAATTATGCATAACAGGACACTATTATTCTTAATCCCTGTTTCAACGCTAAACTCTCCTGACAGTACTTTCCCTGCCTTCATAGCTAATCCAATCATTGAAAATATATTATTCAACGTCTTCGATCTCCTTACGTAATGCATCATAAACGCCTGTTGGTATTTTTTCTTTAAAAGCGCGCTCTAAGCCTTTTGATTTTTCAGCTTTATTGAAGCATGCCACTGTTTTACAAACATATGCGCCACGACCATTTTTTTTTCCGGTAAGATCGACATCATAAACACCTTCATTCGAACGAACAACCCTGATCAACGACTTCTTCTCTTGCATTTTTAGACAACCTAAGCATTTTCTCATGGGTAACTTTTTTGCCATTTCACCTACTCCTCATCAAACAAACCTGCATCCGATTCTACATCCGGCGCACTATCTCGACTGGTTTGTTCTAAAAACTGCTCAAAAGGATTAACTGGTTTATCATCAAGCGCCATAAAATTTGTCTCTTTTGCTTGAGTTTCACTTTTAATGTCGATACGATAACCGGTTAATTTTGCTGCTAGCCTGGCATTTTGACCTTCTTTACCAATAGCCAATGACAATTGATAATCAGGTACAACTACTTTTGCACTTTTATGATTGTCGTCCACCACCACTTTAACAACTTTTGAAGGGCTCAGTGCTGCTGCTATATATTCCAACGGCTTTTCACTCCATGGAATAATATCAATCTTTTCCCCTTTGAGCTCATGAACAATGATACCAACTCTAGAACCATTATGGCCAACACAAGAACCTACAGGATCCACATCCGGATTGTTAGAATGCACAGCGATTTTCGTTCTTGAACCTGCTTCTCTTGAAACGGATTTTATTTCTACAACACCATCGTGTACTTCCGGTACTTCTTGCTCAAAAAGACGCTTTATTAATTCGGGATGGGTTCTTGATACATATACTTTAGGACCTTTTGTTGAATCCTTGACTTCTACGACATAGACTTTCAGTCTTTCATTGGTGATATATGTTTCACCTGGTATGCATTCTTTTTCTGCCATAATGGCATCAATCTTACCAAGATTAATGACCACGTTACCTTTACTTTCTCTTTGAATAATCCCGGTTACGACTTCTTTTTCTTTGGAAATGTATTGATTGAAAAGTACATCTCTCTCAGCTTCACGTATTTTTTGTACCACAACCTGTTTAGCCTTTTGCGCTGCGATACGGCCAAAATTCTTAGGTGTAATCTCGATTTGAACAATATCCCCAATCCCAAAATCGGGATTGTAATCAACCGCCTCTTCTAAACTGATTTCAATCTGATCGTTATCGACAATTTCTACGATTTTCTTTTCAGAATAAACAGAAACATCGCCATCTTCTTTATCAATAATAACTTTTACATTCGTTGATGCACCGAAATTGTTTTTACAAGCGGTAATTAAGGAATTTTCAATTGCTTCTAACAAGACCTCTTTACTAATGCCCTTTTCTTTTTCAATTTGTGCCAATGCTTGAATAAACTCAGCATTCATGATTTAATCCTCCTTGAATTTAATTAAAACACGACAGAAAGTCTAATCAGCGCTATATCGCTCCGGTTAAAAACTCTCTCTTCGCCATCAATTTTCAATACGACTTCCGTCTTATTATAAGCTACAAGCATTCCCAAAAATTCCTTATGACCATTTAATGCTTTATAGAGCTTCATCTCTATATCTTTACCGATATTTCTTTCAAAGTCTTTGTCCTTTTTTAGAGGCCGATCTAGTCCCGGAGAACTGACCTCCAATATATAAGGATCTTGAATCGGATCTTTTTCATCCAATACTAACTCCAAAGCTCTACTTACATGTTCACAATCTTTGATGGTTACACCACCTTCTTTATCGATGTATACACGCAAATAAAAATGTCCCAGTTCCCTAACATATTCTACATCTACTAGTGTTACACCATTGTCTATTAATATGGGCTCAAGTAGTGTTTCTACCAATTTTTCGATTCGATCTTTGTTTGCCAAACGACCACATCCTTTCCAATAATTCGTTTTTGCAAGAACAAAGTGACTTTGTTCTGTTTTGCTTGCAAATTGTTCTAGGCGGGAAAGTTCCTTGACGCTTTCAGCTGTGTTTATGGGCTGAAAGTTATAATAGGTCTTTCCTCGGCAAATATAAAGAGTGGACCAAAGCCCACTCTTATCTTAATCACAACTTTAATTTTAAATAATTATACCATAAAAACATTGATTTTACAAGGTTTCTGAAAAATTAATACACTTACACAGCAGTTAAGGTTTCTTGCCATATAATCAGCAATTCCTTTATATGCATGACCAACCAAGGGTCAAATTGGGCACCTGCATTTTTTCTGATTTCTTCTTCAATCGTCTTAAAATCAGAAGCCTCTTTATATGGTTTATCTGTAGACATATGATCGATGGTTTCACATAAAGCTATAATTCTTGCACCTAAATGTATCTCATTCCCTAAATAGCCACTCGGGTAACCTGTACCATCAAACCACTCATGATGTTCAAGGACTATTTGGGCCACTTCGGTTAATTTTGGATATTGATTTAAAACTTCAAACCCATGCTCAGGATGTTTTTTTAATTGCTTCCAATCCTCTACGCTTAGTGTTTCCTTTTTATTAAATAAGGACGGGGATATTTTAATCATACCAATATCATGCAGTCTTCCTGCAAGTTCAATGGTATCACATAAATTAGAATCAATGCCCAAATACTGAGCCAACCATTTTGACATCGTTGCAACATGGCTGGCATGTTTTTTCATAGACATGTCATTATTTTCAAGAACATCCATAAGAAGATCAATCGTAACTTTATCGCCTTCTAGGTTCTTTTTTTTCGTTTGTGAGCAGCCACCACAGGTGTCGCATTTATTCATGAAATTCTTCCTCTTGATCTATAATTGGAGTATTGTATTGTGTCGGTTGTTCTTTAGAATGCATCATTTCCACTTCCATATTGGCCTTAATCAATTTAAGCTCATTTAACTCTTGACTTAAGGTTTCAATGATTTTATCTTTTTCTTTAATCGTTTTTCTGGCTTTTAGTTTACTGATAGCACCCATCGAATATAGAATAATAGCACCTATACTGGCAGATATTAGTATAACAAGAGCAACAGAAATATCCACTACAGCAAATATAAAATTGATTGGTACGGCAGAAGCATTTAGAATCGCAAACAAGGCAATAAAAATTGAAAACAATAAAGTTATAATTAAATTCTTTTGCATAGCATCTCCTTAGGATTTTTTGACATGTGTACCGTCACCAATAGTCAACGGATGCTTACAAATCTATTTTATCATATTGCTTTTCAAACAGCAATCGCCATCATTAGGACTCAAATTTTCGGTCTCTTAACATCAGTTCGGTTACCGCTTCTCTTGGATCTTTGTCATTGAATAGAACTTCATTGACTTGTTCAATTATAGGAAGCTCTATCTCAAATTTTGCGGCTAAAGCTGTCGCAGCATGGGCAGCGTAAACGCCTTCAACAACCATACTTACCTTTTCTTGTGCTTCTTTAAGCGTTCGTCCTTCACCAATGAGTATACCGGCTTTCCTATTTCGACTATGTACACTTGTACAGGTCACAATTAAATCACCGATACCTGTAAGCCCATTAAAAGTCTGGATATCACCACCCATGGCAAGTCCAAGTCTGGATATCTCAGCTATACCTCGGGTCATCAATGCCGCTTTTGTATTATCACCAAAACCAAGTCCATCTGAAATACCTGCTGCAAGAGCAATAACATTTTTTAGTGCACCACCGATTTCTACACCTAAAACATCTGAACTTCCATATACTCTAAAAAATTGGTTCATAAAGGCTTCTTGTACAATTTTTACGATATTTTCATCTTTTGAAGCGGCCACCACAGATGTCGGAATTTTCCTGGCAACTTCTTCTGCATGACTGGGTCCTGAGAGGACAGCAATAGGATTGGTAAGTATGACATCTTCAATGACTTCTGCAAGGGTAAATAGTGTTTTGTCCTCCAGACCCTTACCTACATTAAGAAGTATCTGATTAGGCTTAATATGATCCTTGACCATAACCGCTGTATCTCTAACATATCTTGAAGGTACAGCAAAGATAATCATATCTGATTCTACTACAGCTTTTGTTATGTCGTTTGTTATGAGAATGGTCTCATCTATTTTAATACCAGGAAGATTTCTAATATGTTCATGATGTTGATTCAACATATTAACTTCTTCTTCAACAATCGACCATACAACCACGTCATGATTATTTTCTTTCAGCAAAATAGAGAGGGCTATTCCCCAACTACCAGCACCTAATATACCTATTTTCATCTTGAACCTCCTAAGTTGCCTATTTCTTAACGCCTAGCTTATTCTCTTCGCCACGAATAAGACGACCGATATTAGCCTTGTGTCTATATATGGCAACGATTGCTAGAATGGATGTTATAACCAGTTCTTGTGTACCACCAGGATAAAGTATAAAAACGCCAATAGGCATAATGGTTACTAATAGTATGGAACCTAAAGATACATATCTGGTCAAATAAATAGCCAAAGATGCAACTGCCCAAGCAACCAGGCCAATACGCCAATCATATGCAAGCAACATGCCAAGTGTTGAGGCAATACCTTTTCCACCTTTGAAATTCAAAATAAAGGGCCAATTATGACCAATGATGACACCTGTACCTGCATAGAGTCCTGCCAGTTGAGAATCAAATAGCGTTCTTGCAATTATAACCGCTAAAACAGCTTTTAGAATATCACCTACAAAAGTCAACATTCCCAACTTCCATCCTAAAACTCTAATGGCATTGGTTGTACCGGAATTTCCACTACCATGCTCCCTGATGTCAATATGCTTTGTTCTTTTGGCAACGATATACGCTGTTTGAAAACATCCCAAAAAATATCCCATAATAATACTGATTAAATAAGACATAACACATTTCCTTTCTTAAGCTGAGTTATTAATCTTCTTTTCTTTCACGAATCAACATTTTTAAAGGTGTACCTTTAAAGCCAAATGCATCTCTTAATTTGTTCTCTATGTACCTTATATATGAAAAATGTGCCAATTCCTTATCATTGACAAATAGGACAAAAGTAGGGGGTTTAATTGCAACTTGTGTCATATAATAGATTTTTAGACGTTTTCCTTTATCGGATGGTGGTTGGTTCATAGCCATTGCATCATAGAGAACATCATTAATGACACCGGTCTGTACTCTAAGTGTCTGATTTTGAACAACCATTTCAATGGTTTCAAATAGCTTATTGATTCTAAGACCCGTTTGTGCAGAAATGAAGACAATAGGTGCATAGGTCATATAGGCCAAGGTAACCTGTATCGTATCTAAGAACCGGTACATGGTCTTGTCGTTTTTTTCTATCGCATCCCATTTATTAACCGCTATTATGGCACCTTTACCGCGATCATGAGCGATGCCTGCTATTTTTGCATCTTGTTCAGTTATACCTTCTACCGCATCGATCATCAGTACAACAATGTCTGCTTTTTCAATTGCGGCTACTGCACGAATGATGCTGTACTTTTCAATCTCTTCTTTGATTTTATTTTTACGTCTGAGCCCTGCAGTATCAATGAAAATATACTCCTTATCATCAAATACAACCCTTGAGTCAATTGCATCTCTGGTTGTACCTGCTAACTCGCTCACGATATGTCGTTCTTCTCCTAAGATTTTATTGATCAACGAAGATTTTCCAACATTTGGCTTTCCGATAATGGCAATTTTGGTGATTTCCTCTTCTTCATCAGCTTCCACGCGTTCATAGAAGTGCTTAACGATTTCATCAAGAAGATCACCCATGCCAATCTTATTCACGGCGGATAATGGCATCGGTTCACCAAGACCCAAATTATAGAATTCTAATACATCATACTGAAGCTTATCAAAGTTATCTACCTTGTTAACGCATAGTACAATCGGCTTTTTACTTTTTCTTAACATTTCTGCAACTTTGTAATCCGTATCGGTTACGCCTGTTAAAACATCCACGACAAACATGATTACATCAGCCGTTTCGATGGCGGTTTCTGCTTGATATCGCATTTGTGACAAAATAACATCCTTTGAATCGGGTTCAATACCACCTGTATCAATAATAGTGAAATTGTGATTCAACCAATCTACATCAGCATAAATTCGGTCTCTTGTAACACCAGGCGTATTCTGTACTATGGCGATTTTTTCGCCCGCCATCATATTAAAGATGGTCGATTTGCCGACATTGGGTCGCCCTACGACTGCGACTATGGGTTTTCTACTCATTTCATTCTCCTTATATGCAAGTAGGTACAAGACATAGCTGATCTACTCTGCATGCTTATTCAGTTGGGTCGATTATAGTATGGTTATGTGTTTTTATATGGTTCTATATGGTTTAGAATCGATTGAACCAAATTGCTACCGAAACAATCTATAAATGCCACAGGTGTATTTAATACTTTTTCCATATCTGAAACCGCTATATCATCAAGCAATACATCTTCACCATTCCTTAGAACATTGTCCGGTAAATAAAGGTATTGCCCAAGGTCAGTTCCCTTGACTTGATGTAAGATATCCTTGCCGGTTAGCAATCCGGAAACCGTAATCTTAGGACCAAAAAAATCATTTTCAATACCGATGACCTGTAGTTTTAGATTCTGAACCTTCGCTTCCAGCATGAACATAAGGGCTCTTAGTGTAGGTTCAAATAGCTTTCCTGTGATTAGGGAGATTTTGGTTGGTTTAATACTTACAGCATTCAATCCTTCAATATCTCTTGTGAGGTCATCTACAAACATACGGGTCATCCCGACACCATTTTCCAGTTGTAAGTATCCGTCATATGTAGCTTCAGAAGGTGGTTCGAGATCAGCCATAATATAGAACTCATCTCCTAGATGAATGAAATGACTATTATGAAGCGTCATGTATTGTTGTTGAAAATCTTCTACAAGTTTGACAACTTCTATACAATCCTCTTTTGTGAACGGTTCCAAAGGGTATAATCCGTCTCTATGTTTGGATAAACCAACAGGTACAACAGATACGGATTGTAGATGGGGTATGTATTGACTAAGAGCCTCAATAGAATAAGCCAATTCATCATGATCGTTTAAACCCTTACAAAGTACAATTTGTCCATTCATGGTAATACCGGCCTCATACAATCGATTCATGTAAGAAACGATTTTGCCAGAATTTTTGTTTTTAAGCATCTTCTGTCTTAGCTCTAAGTTCATGGTATGAATGGAAATATTGATTGGAGACAAATGGTACTCGATAATTCTATCTACTTCTCTATCGGTCATATTCGTTAGAGTAATATAATTGCCCTGTAAAAAAGAAAGTCTGGCATCATCATCCTTAAAGTACAAGGTTTCTCGCATGCCTTTCGGTAATTGGTCAATAAAACAAAATACACATCTATTTCTACACGAACGGTATTCATCCATTAAGTTATTGTCGAAAATCAGTCCAAGATCTTCTTCTTCATCTTTTTCGATTTCATAAAGCCATGGTTCATCATGTTCCAAGTCGTAAATCATCAAATCAATGAATTCCTCTTTAACAAAAAGATGATAATCCAGAGCATCTTGAACCGTTTTTCCATTAATACTTATAAGCTTGTCTCCTGCCTTAATACCCAGTTCATCGGCAATACTACCCTGTTCTACGCCAAGAATCTCGTGATAATGGGCTTCGTCTTTGTTATAATGCTTTAATTCCAATACTTCACCTTCTTCAACATGACAGTTAATTTTATTACTTTGAGGTCGTCTTCAATGCAATCATAGCTGCAAGGCTGCCTCTTTTATTTCCCATAGCTCGATGAGAATAGAAAGATTCACTATGGCACTTTGTACATAAATCCGTTACCACCATGTTTTTATCATCAATACCTGCCTCTAACAATAACAATCGGTTAGCTTCCCATAGGTCTAATTTATAGTGTTCATCATTTATTCTCGAGACAATCCGTACAATTATATCATGATTTAGGTTATTTTCAAACTCTTTTATCACATCGGTACTCACTTCGTAGCAACAGGACCCTATGGATGGACCAATACCGACCAAAATATCTTTAGGATTGCTCCCGTATATATCTACCATTCGTTTTATTGTTTTAGGCCCAATGGCTTTAACGGTCCCTCTCCATCCGGCATGAGATAAGCCTATGATTTCTTTTACAGGATCTAAAAAAAACAAAGGTACACAATCCGCATAGAAGGTCGTTAACGTAACACCCGCTTGATTGGTAATCAAGCCATCTACGCCAATAATATCCGATGTTCTATAAAAGCCTTTTCCTTTGTCCTCTTCTTGAACCACCCGCACTTCTGATTCATGGATTTGATCACTAAAAACTAAAGTGTCTGTAGAAACATCAATGGCATCACAAAATCGATTGAAGTTTTCTTCAACATTATAGGGTGAGTCACCCCTGTTTTTACCTAGATTCATTGACGTATAAACACCTTTACTTATACCACCATGTTTTGTTGAGAACCCATGGTTCACCAAACCGGTGGCTTCAAAATGCGGTAGTTTTATCACCATAATATCTTTATGTTTTTCTATATATAAATGCTCAGATTTTATCATTATGATTCCTTTCAATAATTGACATACCTTTTATCCATTTCAAAGGCATTTTCGTAATGGGTCAGCTTTTCTTCCAAAATATCAATAATATCAAATCGCATAGGCTGACCAAACAAATTCATAACCTTACAATAGCTTAAGCTGGATTTCATCAGCCTTTGTCTCTTAGTGTGACCGACGGCTTCATAGGGTTTGCCTTTTTTATCGGATGTTCTATACTTTACTTCTATAAAAATATAAGTGGATGCCTTAAATGCAATGATATCAATTTCTCCATACCGAGTATAATAATTTCTTTTTAGTATTTTATAGCCTGCCTGTATCAAATGGTTGACAGCCATTTCTTCATAGTGTTGGCCGGTATCTCTTTTATTCATAAAGCCCCCTTACACCTAATAAAGTATCTATATTTTATCCCGTAGTTTATCTAAATCCGTTACAAAAACTAGTATTTCAGCCACCACTTTATAAAGCTCCTCAGGTATATAATCTCCTATTTCTAGCTTAGTTAGTTCATCAGCCAACTTCGCATCTTGATAGATAGGCAACGCTTCCTCTTGGGCCTTTTCTATGATTTTATCTGCTATGATGCCTTGTCCTTTTGCCACCAAATTTGGCGCCACTTCACCTTCACTATACTTTATGGCAACAGCTTTTTTTTTCTCTTTCATATCATCACGCTCTCATATCAAATGAATATCGACTAATATTGGCTTTCACATCTTGACCGTCCAGAAAATCGGTTACAACATCAAAAGTTTTTTCCAAAGGTGTCACCTTCATGGATAATACGTTAAAGCCCTTACGGTTTAGTAGGTTATGAAGTCCATAAAGGTTTTCATTCACAACTGAAACTTGTTTTTCATTTGTCATAAAAAACAAAATATCCAGATTTTTACCTGTTTTCTTTATATGAATGTCTGTATGACCAAGGTTTACAAGATCTAAGCGTACTAGCGCTGTTATAGGCTTTTCTCCATCCTTACCTTTCTTTCGATCACCTAGAACATAGAGCTCCGAATGTAGCAGCTGATCTTGTAAGAACATCGGTAGATGCATCAAGCTAAAATCTTTACCAAGTGCATTAAGAAAAGATACTGAAGACTTGACGTTTTGAGCTTCTTTTAATACATTACCCCCATCATCCTTCATAGCCAGTTCAGTGCTTTTTAATAACTCAGTCATCTTCAGGTTCAGAGTTTTAAAATAATCTTTGACTTGTACCATATCGCCTAGCGCATCTTTTGACATTAGCATACCCTTGACAAGCGTTGCATAAGTGCTATCTGTTTTAAGTTGTATAAGAATATCCCTTAATTGTTCAACTGGTAATAGCTTTTCTTTTGTAATATTAACCAAATCAGTTAAGTTCAATTGCTTTCCTGAGTCAAGCTTTTCAATTAAAAGCTTTTGGGTATCGGTTAAAGGTTGCTTTTCCTGGATATTGTTTAGATTTTCAACCACTTGTTGCCTTAATTTCCCCGATAGATTTTCCACATCTTTAATAAGAAGCATATCTCCAATAGGTACTTTTGATGTTGTTTGGGGTAATGTTTCACTATTTAAGTCCGATGTTGCTTTTATAACCTGATCTAGATTAACAAGAAACTCACGACTACTTTTATCATTTGTAAGGAGGGACAATGGAAGCTGTGGCTGATCCGCTGGCATGGTACCTTTGGTAACTAAAGGTGTTGTATTCTTTTTGGATTGGATGATGGATGTCATGTCATCTGCTAAAGATGTAATGCTTTTCATTAAAGCATGTTCATTATTTTCAAGCATGGTGAGTTGCATGATATTCTCCGATGTAACGGGGATATCATGTTTTACCATAAAAATAAGTTGTTTGACGGTTGCTTCGGGGAATTGTTTTGTTAATTGAATGAAATTCTTTAGGCTTTGGTCACTGATGGGCAAATTGTTTTCAACCAATTGACGTACCACTTGTTGATTTTCTTTCGTCAAAGGCAATTTGGCATTTTCCAATACCGTCGTCAATTTGTCTTCAACTAATTGGGGTTCTAGTTGGAGTGTTGATAGCAATACTTGTTTTGAAGAGGCTTCTTTAACGGCAAAGGCAACCTCATCACCAATAGAAAACGTGGCCGGTTGAACAAGTTTCGCCTCCAGTATTTGACCGTTTGTCAGCTTTATTTTTACACCGGTTAATGTCGCATCCAATACCTCACCTTTGATAACCTGACCTTCTTTGAAAGTCAACTTATCACTTTTTACAGTATTGGTTTCCCCTGTGTTTTGAACCTGCCCATATTTCTTATGAATCATGTTCGGGTCTATTTTCAATTTCATCACCCCTTGATGTACTCAAATGCGTTTATGAAATAAAGTTTTTTATGAATGATCTCCGATGTATGGAACAAGGTCCTACTTTTTTAATGGCCTCAGTATGTGCCAAGGATCCATAACCTTTATTTTTATCAAAATCATAGGCTGAAAAAAGCTCATGATAATCCTTCATCATTCTATCTCTTGTCACTTTAGCAACGATACTTGCTGCCGCAATTGAGATACTCTTTTCATCACCTTTAATAATTGAAAGTTGCTTAATATTAATATCCGGGATTGTAACCGCATCAACCAAAAGCATGTCCGGCTGGATTTTAAGGCCATTAACTGCCTTTTTCATAGCTTTATAAGTGGCCTGTAATATATTGATGGTATCAATTGTCTCAACACTTTCTAAACCGATACTCACTGCTATAGCTTCTTCCATAATCTGATCATAAAGCATTTCTCGCATTTTTTCAGAAAGTTTTTTTGAATCATTGATGTAGAGCAACTTTGTATCTTTTTTTAGTATAACAGCTGCAGTGACCACAGGTCCCGCCAATGGTCCTCTTCCAACCTCGTCAATACCACAAATATGTTCTAAATGGTCGTATTTTCTCTCATAAGTAGACATGATAGCTATTCGATTTAGTTCTTTGTTATAGGCTTCAATTCTTTTTATTGATTGTTCAACCAATTGCTTCACGCCGGCTCTATCATCCTCTTGAAACGCTTTAATAAAGGCGTCTAATCCATGAATATCGGTTTCTTGGTAGTTTTTTTTAATCGCAATGATCGGTAAAGAAGCCATAGTACCCCCCTTTTTTCGTTACGTCTATTTTCATTATAGCGTATGATTTGGTTCTAATAAAGGTATTTTCTAGTTATATATGGTTTAGGTGTCAAAACTATATCGTTGAACTTTCATATACATCTAAATATGAACATAGACAACTTAGTTTTAAAAGCTTAACTATGTATAGCCATTAAAATAGGCGCTAAGTTTAGCGCCTATTTTAAAACCTAAATGGTATAAACTTAACAAAGTCATTTATCTTGTTTATATTCTAATACAGATTCTAATGTCATCTTACCAATCTTACCATTTCTAAACTCATCTAGAAACATTTTTGCCATACGTGAAACATCCGGTTCACTACCAGACTTTAAAAGATGTCTTGTTATGGTTACCGCTTCAAGTAATTCATGCCCTTTTTTACCCGCTACATCCGTCATTGGATATTTGTCCATTAGCAAATTCGGATATCGATCTCTCATGAATTCAAGGGCTAACATTGCCAGTCCTTCTGTATCCAGTATTTCTTCCCGAATGGACCCAATCATAGCCAGTTTAATGCCTACGTTCTGGTCTTCAAACTTAGGCCATAATACACCAGGTGTATCCAGTAGTTCAAATTCGTTTTTCAATTTCAACCATTGCTTTCCTTTAGTAACACCGGGCTTGTTACCGGTTTTGGCACTGGCTTTACCAACCAGCTTATTTATGAAGGTACTCTTGCCTACATTAGGTATGCCAACCACCATAGCACGCATTGGTCTATTAAGCAAGCCGCGTTTTTTGTTACGTTCAATCTTTTCTTTACAAGCCAAATTAATAGCTGAAGATACACTTTTTATACCTTTTCCATTTTGTGAGTTTACTTCAACCACAACATATCCTTGACCTGTAAAGAAGTCTGCCCATTTTTTCGTTTCTTTTCCATCGGCCAAATCCACCTTATTTAAGACAATAATTCTTGGTTTGTTTTGTGCAAGCTTAAGTACGTCCGGATTTTGACTGCTTATAGGCACTCTTGCATCTACCAGTTCTATGACGACATCGACGAGTTTTATATTCTCTTCCATCATTCTTTTGGCTTTGGTCATATGACCTGGATACCATTGTATATTCATATAAAGCTCCTTATTTCTCTGCATATATAAAGCATAATGAGTGATTACCCACTATGCTTTCCTAGTTTCAAACAATTTAATAATCAATTAATGGTTATTGATCAATGGTTCCGACTTGTTTCAGCGGCCATATACGTACCACTGCTTTTCCTATAATGTCCTTTTTGTGTATGGTTCCCACATCCACATAGCGACTGTCCGAGCTATTGTTTCGGTTGTCACCCATGACAAAATATTCATTTGGCGGCACGACAATGGGTAGATTGTTCCCATATTCTGTTATGATATCAAAGTTGTAATCAGCATCAATGGCATCACCATTTACTAAAAGCGTTCCGTTTTGAATGTCTACTGATTCACCGGGAAGAGCAATAACGCGTTTTATATAGTATAGCTTAGGTTCATAGGGGAAAACGATAATATCATAGCGCTCTATCTCACTAAAACGGTAACTGAGTTTATCAACAACCAATTGATCCCCATC
The DNA here is from genome assembly GCA_002841435.1 of Firmicutes bacterium HGW-Firmicutes-3. Taxonomy (GTDB): domain Bacteria; phylum Bacillota; class Clostridia; order Lachnospirales; family Vallitaleaceae; genus Petrocella. The sequence continues at coordinate 13,536 of PGZS01000057.1, forward strand.
ATGGAGTGTTGGCTCCATAGACTTTCCGACGACATTGGTCTTTTGTCCCAAAAAGTTGAAAATTATAAATACAACCAGTAATGCTATGGTCAGGTCTCGAGCCCAACCAATGAGTTCTTTTTTTAACTTATTCTCTTCCAAGTCGTTACCTACTTTCATGGCTTTTAATATCAAATTCCAAAAATTAACTACAGTTCATTATGTCATTGTACACCTTTTTCACCAAACAACTCAAGTTATTTTGAAAAATGTAATAAAGTCTTAACGATGGGAAGACTTTATTCAACGATTATGATTCTTTATTGATTTTATCAAAAAAATAAAAGGGCAGTACCTTATGTTGGCCTTACCCTTTTTACTCTTATATAAGATACTCTTATCGAATTAATTCCTTAACTTTAGCGCTCTTACCGATACGGTTTCTTAAGTAATTTAA
>PGZS01000277.1 GCA_002841435.1 Firmicutes bacterium HGW-Firmicutes-3
AAGAGAACAACATATACGTAGAGAAAAAGCCACAAGTAACATCACCTCTAATGAAGCACTGAATGTGCTTGCTGCCACCATTTATTTAAGTACCATGGGGCTTGCGGGTATTTTAGAAGTTGCTAGAAGATCTCACATTAATGCTTGTTACCTTAGAGATCATTTAAAAGGCATCAAGGGTATTAGAATCATGCACAACCAGCAAATCTTTAATGAATTCGTGATTCAGGTAAAAGATAGCGAAGAGGTTATGAAGTCACTTGAATTGTTTCAGATTATACCGGGTATTATAATTGACCATGAACAAAATCTTCTATTAATAACGACCACGGAAGTACATGAAAAAGAAGATCTGGATACTTTGGTGGTTGCTATGAAGGAGGTGCTTGCATAATGCAAAAAAACATATATGAAATTAGCAAAGAAGGAAGACGTGGGTATTACTTTGATACCTTTGACCTAGAAGACTATAGTAAGACATTTGATATTCCTGATAAGTTTAGACGTGAGGAAGCACCAAGATTGCCTGAGGTTAGTGAGAACTATGTGGTCAGGCATTTCACCAATCTTTCTAATAGGAATTACGGTGTGGATACAGGTATGTACCCACTTGGTTCTTGTACTATGAAATACAACCCCAAAATTAATGAAGTGATTGCCGCTATGCCGAATTTTTCCCATACCCATCCAAGTTGGCAAGAAAAACATGTTCAAGGAAATATGAAAATCATCTATGAACTCCAAAGTATGTTAAGTGAACTCACCGGAATGCCCGGTATTTCATTACAACCGGCTGCGGGATCGCATGGTGAACTCACCGGTCTAATGATTATGAAGCAATATCTCATCGACCAGGGGAGCGTTCATAAAAAGAACATCATTATTCCGGACTCTGCTCATGGTACGAATCCTGCCAGTGTTACCATGGCGGGCTTTGTAGCGAAGGAAGTAAAATCTAATGCTGAAGGTACCATCGATATGGATGCCCTTGATCAGCTTATTGATGATAACACAGCCGGACTCATGTTGACCAATCCTAATACATTAGGACTTTTCGAAAAAGATATTCTTGAAATTACCAAACGTATTCATGATGTAGGAGGGCTTGTCTATTGTGACGGCGCAAACATGAACGCCAATATGGGCATCACGAGACCCCTTGAAATGGGCTTTGATATTGTTCATCTGAATCTACATAAGACACTATCAACACCGCACGGTGGTGGTGGTCCAGGCTCAGGACCCGTTGGTGTGGTGTCTAGATTAAATGATTATCTACCCGGTCCGATCGTTATAGCATCTGATGAGGACTTCTATACCTTTGAGATGCCCACTAAGAGTATTGGTCATGTTAAGAACTACTTTGGTAACTTTGGTGTCTATTTAAGAGCCTATGTGTATTTCCTTACTATGGGCGGAGAAGGCTTAAAGCGTGCCAGTCAATTGGCGGTACTTAATGCCAATTACATGAAAGCTTGTTTAAAAGATGCTTATAAGGTCCCTTATAAAGCTTTATGTAAGCATGAATTTGTCTTAGCCGGATTAATTGAACCGGGTGATGTATCTACTTTAGATGTTGCAAAACGTTTGATTGATTATAAGGTGCATCCACCAACGATTTATTTCCCTTTGATTGTTGAACAATGCCTTATGATTGAGCCTACTGAATCAGAAAGTCTTGAAACTTTAGATGACTATATAAATATTCTACTTAAGATTGCAAAAGAAGCGAAAGAGCAACCGGAATTGTTGCATAAT
>PGZS01000278.1 GCA_002841435.1 Firmicutes bacterium HGW-Firmicutes-3
CATCTGGCTTTATTGGATATATGAATCATCTTAGTATATATCCATAGATAGGTATCGCTCGCCTGTATCCGGAAGCAAGGTTAATATGGTCTTGCCTTCATTTTCAGGACGTTTTGCAATCTCAATGGTGGCTTTGACCACCGCTGCTGAGGATATGCCCACTAGGATACCTTCTTCTTTTGCTAATGCTCTCATAAGTTCAAAAGCATCTTCATTGTCTACCTGGTATACTTCATCAATGACGCTGGTGTTAAGTACCTCAGGAATGAAACCCGCTCCAATACCTTGTAGCTTATGAGGTCCGGGTTTTCCACCGGATAAAACCGGTGATGCAGATGGTTCTACGGCAATTATTTTAACACCCTTGATTTTTTCTTTTAGGACTTCACCAACACCTGTTATGGTGCCACCGGTCCCTACGCCTGAGATAAAGATATCAACGTCTCCGTCAGTTTGCTCTAGAATCTCAAGGGCTGTTGTTTTTCTATGAGCATTCGGGTTGTTGGGATTCTCAAACTGTTGTGGGATAAAATGATTTGGGTATGTTGCTTTTAGCTCATCCACTTTACCTATAGCACCTTTCATACCTTGAGCACCAGGTGTTAACACCAACTCAGCTCCATATGCGATGAGCAGCTTTCTTCGTTCCATACTCATGGTATCTGGCATGGTTAGAATAAGCTTGTACCCTTTGACTGCTGAAATAAAAGCAAGTCCAACACCTGTGTTACCACTGGTTGGTTCGATGATCACATCACCGGGCTTTAGAGCACCGAATGCTTCTGCTTCTTCAATCATATTTTTTGCAATTCTATCTTTGACACTACCACCTGGGTTGAAAGACTCTAGCTTTAATAAGATGGTTCTTCCTGATGGTCCTAGTTTGTTTAATCTTACAACTGGGGTATTACCTACCAGTTCTATTAGGTTATTATAGATTTTACTCATTTCACATTCTCCTTTTAAGCGTATTATCGGTTCGGTTAATTCGTTTATTTGTTTTATTATAACACCACCGCTTTGCCATTGCAAGGATAAAAGACAAAAGAAAAAGCGCAAAACCATTTCGGCTTTGCGCTTTTAAACATTTTATGATTCTGTTCTCTATTCTTCTTCGAATTGATCTTTGCCAACGCCACAAAGTGGGCAAACCCAGTCTTCAGGTACGTCTGCAAATGCTGTTCCTGGTGCTACTCCGTTGTCAGGATCCCCATCTTCAGGATTGTAAACATAACCACACACTAAACATACATAACTTGACATTTTAATTACCTCCATTTGTCTATATTTTTTTACCTTTTAATTATAACACTAGAGATATTATAATTCCAGTCTATATAAATGCTTATAAAGAGAAATAAATAATTATGGTAAAAGGGTTAAAACTATGTTTCACTATATAGTTTTGACGCCATAACCAATTGTTAGTCTTTCAGATTGATTTTCTCTAATAACCAGTACAAGATCTTCTTCTGCTCTTTTATGACATGCGCTTCACAAGCCATACCTACTTTGATATTTCGCTTTTCACCTTTGTAGCTGACAACTTCTATGTCAGTCAACTTTGCTTCCACAAGATAATAGCTCGTACCGGAATTATCGGATTTGATATCTGTACTGATTTGTTCAATGGTTCCGGTGAATTCACCATACTCCTTAAATGGCAAGGCGCTGAATTTAAACTTCACGACATCACCCACTTCTATACCTGCTACTTCACTGTTTGGTAAAGCGATATCAACAGAATAGCCTGCTT
>PGZS01000279.1 GCA_002841435.1 Firmicutes bacterium HGW-Firmicutes-3
CAGATAGCTCATCTAAATAATCAATAGAGGCTTCCTTTATTAGCATATCTATGCACTCCCTTTCGATACGGTTGCTTATTAATAAATTACTGTCTTGAAAACGCTTATTTTTTGTCTTTATAAAACTAGTGAATTATTGCGCATAACGTTCCGGCAATTCCCAACGCGTGCATTATTCTTCTTCCTGCGTGTGTTGGGAATTGTCTGTTATGTGACGGTTATAAGTGTCAACAACCAGTAAATACGATTATTTATATGCAACATCACAATTGATTATTATTCTCTTCAATATAATTATCCAATGCAATAATCCCTCTTCGCATTAACTTAATAGCAAAAATTAACAGTACAAATCCAATCACCAAAATGGGACTGTATATTAATCCGTAAAACAGTAGTAAAATACTTGTGTTCATAGATATTATTCCTCTCTGTTATTCTTGGCATTATAAATATCTAAAGCTTTAATGCCTCTTGTCGCTAGCTTTATAAATAACACTATACAATAAATGCTAATTCCTAAATATGCTATGACAATCATCCCGTAAATAACTGCAAATATAATTCCAACCGCCGCAAATTCCATTCTTATACCTCTACCTCTCATATTGATATTTATCTGTACGTTAACTTCGAAATTATTATAACTTCGTGTCAGCTTATATCTGTCACATAACGTCCTGTGTGTTGACGATGTGTGACATCCATCCGATTAAAGGGCCATGTCGTCAATTCGCTGTTAGCAGATGTATTTTCGGAACTTCCCCTTGACACCATATATGACACCACTTATAATAACATTAGGGAGAGTACTTATGAGTAAACGTGATAAATTACTACAAAAACTGAAAAATAACCCTACTAATGCAAAATTTGAAACCATTCAATCTTTACTATTATATTTTGGATTCAAAGAACGTGTCCCAAAAGGTGGTTCTTCACATTATACTTACATATACAAGGGAATTATCATTACAATTCCAAAACATAAACCCGTTAAAACAATCTATATAAAAAAAGTGTTGGCTCTCTTGGAAGAGCTCAATCTAATTGAAAAGGAGTAAGCTTATGAAAGATTTAAATTATTACCTTAACCTCAAATACCCTCTTACAATTCTTCAAGAAGATGATGGTAGCTATTACGCTGAATATCCAGACTTAAAGGGTTGCATGACAGTCGCTTCATCTTTCGAAGAGATTCACGAAATGGCTGATGACGCTAAACTTGCCTGGTTAGAAACTGCTGTAGATAACAATATTATTATACCAGAACCAAAAGAAGCATCTGCATATTCTGGAAACTTTAAATTACGTATTCCTAAATCACTTCATAAGCAATTGGCAGAAGAAGCAAAACAAGAAGGTATTAGCATGAATCAGCTATGTGTATATCTCTTAAGCAAGGAACTTGAACACCATCATTATGCATAAACTATAGGCTCAGAGATGGGCCTTATTTTATTGTAAACTAGCATATATATCTGCTAACGTCCTGTATGTTGACGACGCCAATCTGCTTACAGGGCGAGCTCATGCTTGTGAGCCTCGCGAACAGCTAATGCGACCCCGACTCGGTTAGCAGATAGAGTGTTGTCAACATTCTGTTAGGCGATGTTCCTAACGAAAACCCTAGTTATTTTCCGATTTATTTACATCTAAAACTACAATTCTTCTCAAATCTCTTATACCATGATATAATAAAATCAAATACAATCACTTATTGAAAAGAGGTGTTACCATGAGTGTACA
>PGZS01000280.1 GCA_002841435.1 Firmicutes bacterium HGW-Firmicutes-3
AACTATATAGTTTTGACACCTTAACCAAGATATTGTATGTGAAAAGTAGCGATAGTTTTTTGACATCTGACACCTGAGACATAGATGAACACAAATATTGGTAGTTTGTTAGGACGTGAAATTGTGGGCAAATTTGGGCATACGCTTTTTTTTAAAAAATTCGATAAAGAGCCTGAAAACGAAATCAAGGCTGTACTTAAGGAAGTCTATGAAGCACTTAACGAAAAAGGTTACAATCCCAATTATCAGATTGTAGGCTATATTTTGTCAGGAGATCCAACATATATTACCAGTCATAAGAATGCAAGAACAAAGATTGGTAGAATAGAACGAGATGCTTTAATGGAAGAATTGGTAAAGGATTATGTAGAACATAATTTGAAATAATATGTCGTCATCAAAAACTGTAGAGACTCGGTTTCTACAGTTTTTCTTAGTCGGTAAGGTTATAGTGTTAAAACTATATAGTTTAACTTTTACATACAAAATATAGTTATGAGTGTATCAACGTAACCTATATGTTGTATGTAATTTAGAGAAACTTAGTTTTGACACTTTCACCTTAATAGGCAATGAATCTCTTTGAAAGGACTTATTCAGTTATGAGGATATTAGGACTCGATTATGGTAGCAAGACGATAGGTGTTGCAATATGTGACCCTTTTGGTTGGACGGCTCAAGGCATTGAAACCATCGAGCGCAAGGAAGAGAATAATCTTGTAGCGTCTATTATCAGACTAGGAGAAATCATTAATCAGTATAAAGTTGAGAAGATTGTTTTAGGGCTACCTAAAAACATGAACAATACAGAAGGTGAACGGGTTGAAAAGACAAAGTTATTCCAGAACAGATTGATTCGTGAGTTTGGACTTGAAGTGATTCTATGGGATGAACGTCTTAGCACTATGGGTGCAAGCCGTGCACTAACAGCAGCAGATATGAGCGCAAAAAAACAAAAAAAAGTTATTGATAAAATGGCAGCAGTATTTATTTTACAAGGATATCTGGACTGTCATTAAGTAAAACACTCAATATTCCCACAAAAATATGAAGATAGGAGGAAAAATGGATAAAATAAAATTCACCTTTGAAGAAACCGGAGAAGATGTCATATTTTGTGTCTTAGGCAATACGCAAGTCAATGAAATAGCATATATTCTTGTCGTTGATGAAAATGAAATAGAAGATGAGGATATGACTGCCTATATTCTTAAGGCAACAGAAGCAGACGATATGGATATTATCTATGAAATCGTTGACAATGAAGAAGAACTTTCAGTGGTTGTACCCATACTTGAAAAATTCTTAGATGATTTTGAGATTGAGTTATAAAATCAATTATTTGACAAAAGCCCTTTCCTACATTATAATCTGTATAGGACAAAGGTTTAATTTGAGATATGTTTCAAAATAATTATTGAATTAGGGGATGAGCTAATGATAAAGTTTGTTGATCTATATGAGAAGACATTAAAGGAAAATGGATACAAATTGACAAATCAAAGACGTGTCGTACTTGAGACGCTTTACAATAGAGTGGGTGAGCATTTAACCGCTGAAGAAGTGCATCAGTTGGTTAAAATGGTTAATCCGGAGATTGGTCTGGCAACAGTTTATAGAACCCTTCAACTACTATCAGAATTAGGACTCATTGACAAGCTCAACCTAGATGATGGTGTTGTTCGGTATGAAATCGGCGAAATGGAAACAAAGCATCGTCACCATCATT
>PGZS01000058.1 GCA_002841435.1 Firmicutes bacterium HGW-Firmicutes-3
AATAATCCAAACTTATGTTAAATTAATTATTAGAGGTGTTGAGATGTCGAATTATAAAAGAGTATTGTTAAAACTTAGTGGTGAAGCACTGGCAGGCGATAAGTCCGTAGGGTTTGATGAAACCAACGTGATGGTCGTCGCAAACCAGGTAAAAAAACTGATTGAAAAAGGTGTTGAGATCGGTGTAGTTATTGGTGGTGGTAACTTCTGGCGTGGCAGAAGCAGTAAAATCATGGATCGAACCAAAGCAGATGAGATTGGTATGATGGCGACCATTATGAACGCCTTATATACGTCGGCTATGTTTAGAACCATTGGTATTGATACCATTGTACAAACGCCTTTTGAGGTGGGTATGATGACAGAACGTTTCTCCAAGGATTCAGCACTCAATCACTTGAAAAAAGGATGCGTGGTTTTTTTTGCCGGCGGAACAGGTCATCCATATTTTTCGACGGACACGGGTGCAGCACTTAGGGCTATCGAGATTGAGGCAGAGATTATATTACTGGCTAAAAACATCGATGGTGTCTATGACTCGGATCCAAAGACCAATAATCAAGCAATAAAGTTTGATACCATCAGTTTATCTGAAGTTATAACAAAGAACCTCAAGGTTATGGACCATACGGCAGCTATTATGTGCCTTGAGCATAAGATGCCTATGTCAGTATTTTACTTAAATGATGAGGACAGTATTGTCAACGCCGTCAGTGACAAAATAAATGGAACCGTTGTAACGGTATAGGAGGACTTAGTATGTATGATGAATTAAAAAAATATGAAGACAAAATGGAAAAAACAGTCCAAGTACTTGAAGGCGAGTTTATCAGTATTCGTGCAGGAAGAGCTAACCCTCATGTTCTTGACAAAGTGACAGTTGATTACTATGGACAACCGACGCCTCTCAACCAAGTCGGCAATATTACAGTACCTGAAGCAAGGGTGCTTATGATTCAACCTTGGGACGTTAAGATCGTTAAGGATATTGAAAGAGCCTTACATGCCTCAGACATTGGTATAACACCAAACAGTGATGGTAAGATTATTCGTTTGATTTTTCCGGAGTTAACGGAAGAACGCCGTTTGGAACTTACAAAAGATATCAAGAAAAAAGGCGAAGAATCCAAAATAGCCATTAGAAATATACGACGTGATGCCATTGACCATTTTAAAAGAGCTGAAAAAGCCCATGAAATCACAGAAGATGATTTGAAAGATTTGGAAGATCAGACACAAAAATTAACAGACCGTTTTATTTTGGATTTAGATAATCATGTCACGAATAAGACAAAAGAAATCATGACTGTATAAGTTAAACCAATAGATACAGAAACTGCCCCTCGTTGGAGGGGCGTTTTAGTAGATGCATGAATATAGTTAAAGTGTCAAAACTATATAGTTGAACTTTTACATACTCTTGTATATAAATTAGAAAAACTTAGTTTTGACACTTTAACCAAATTATCTAATAATGAGGTGGCTATGGCCGATATGACAACAACAGATCAATTAAGTATACCAAAACACGTTGCTATTATTATGGATGGAAACGGAAGATGGGCAAAAAAACAAGGGAAAAACAGAACCTATGGACACAAAAGCGGGAGTGATAACCTGAAGGTTATTGCACGTGCAGCCAGTGATATGGGTATTAAGTATCTCACCGTGTATGCCTTTTCTACAGAAAACTGGAAGCGACCCTCTTCGGAAGTTTCTTTTTTGATGGGGTTATTGCGCCAATATTTAAAAGATAGTATTAAAAACGCCCAAAAAGATAATATGCGGGTCATTGTAATCGGACGAAGGTCGGATTTGGAACCGGACATCAGAGAAGCCATTGAAAGCTTAGAGGCTGCATCAATAAATCATACAGGGTTGACTTTACAAATAGCAATTAATTATGGTGGAAGAGATGAGATTATTAGAGCAATCAAAGCTTATGAAATAGAAAAAGAAAATAATCCTAACATAGAATTAGATGAAACCCTATTTAGAGATTTTTTAGATACAAAAGATATTCCGGACCCAGAACTTATGATAAGAACCAGTGGCGAAGTCAGATCCAGTAACTTCTTGATTTGGCAATTGGCATACAGTGAATTTTACTTTGTAAAAAAACATTGGCCTGAATTCACCAGTGAAGATCTGATGGCGTCAATTGTAGCCTACAACAAAGTTAGCAGAAGATTTGGAGGCCTAAAAGATGAAAGCTAGAATCATAACATCGGTCATATTATTGCCGTTAATCATTTTTTTATTATGGTATGGTAAACTACCTTTGATCATTGTTCTTTGTGGTGCAACCATCATTGGGCTTCATGAATTTTTTAACGCTATAAAGCTTGAAGATCAACACTTAAGGGGCATGGCCTTTCTACTTGTTATGATGACCTATGTTTTCTTCTGGATGGGAGATTACACCTATTTAAATCTATCCGTTTTAATTTTTATAGCTCTAGCCTTAGGCGTCTATGTTTTTAAATACCCCAAAATATCTTTAGAGCAATTAGGCTTCTTAGGCTTTGGTATGATTTATATTCTTTATTTGTTGTTTCATATTGCTTTAGTAAGAGAGACCACACCGGATGGTATATGGTCAGTATGGCTTATATTCATCATATCCTTTGGTAGTGACAGTTCTGCCTACTTTGTAGGGGTTAATTTCGGTAAGCATAAGCTAGTACCAAAACTAAGTCCAAAAAAAACCATAGAAGGTGCTGTTGGCGGTGTTCTAGGTGCAGGTATTTTGTGTACGGTTTTTGGTGTGGTGATGCAACAATATGGTTTCGTGGACACATGGGTGACCTTACCGATGTACTTTGGAATAGGTATTCTTGGATCGGTGGTATCTCAGATTGGTGACTTAGTCGGATCAGCCATGAAGCGACAAACACAAATAAAAGATTTTGGTACAATCATACCGGGACACGGTGGTATTTTGGACCGACTGGACAGTATACTTTTCACAGCACCATATGTCTATATCATTGTAACTATGCTATACTAGATTAAATCGTCTAAACTATATAGTTGAACTTTCAGAGGCAACATATAGTTGCGAATGCATCAACGCAATCTATAGTTGGAACTGAATGTAGTGAAACTTAGTTTAGATCGTCTAAACTATATAGTTGAACTTTCAGAGGCAACATATAGTTGCGAATGCATCAACGCAATCCATAGTTGAACTTTCAGAAGAGGTAACACATGCGTAAAATAACAATACTAGGATCAACAGGATCTATCGGAAAACAGACCCTGGAAGTCATCAGAGAGCAAAAAAACATTGAAGTTGTCGCACTGACAGCCAATCAGAATATAGAATTACTCGAACAACAGATTATTGAGTTTAAACCCAAATGTGTTGTGGTCATGGACGAAAAAAAAGCCATGACACTTCAGAAGAAAATTGGTCACAAGACGGAAGTTTTATGGGGGATCGACGGCTTAATAACGGTAGCAACCCTTAGCGAAATCAACCTAGTCGTAACGGCTATTGTGGGCATGATTGGACTTAGACCGACCATTGCTGCTATTAAGTCAGGCAAAGACATTGCACTGGCCAATAAAGAAACACTGGTAACAGCCGGTGCAATCATCATGGACCTAATAAAGAAGCATAAAGTGCAATTATTACCGGTAGACAGTGAACACTCAGCCATCTTTCAGTGCTTAAACGGCGAGCAAGCATCAACTGTTGAATCCATTATCTTAACGGCTTCAGGTGGACCATTTCGTGGGTATACTAAGGCGCGTTTAAGAGAAGTCACTTTGGAACAAGCATTAAAACATCCGAACTGGTCCATGGGTGCCAAGATTACCATAGACTCATCTACCCTTGTGAATAAAGGGCTAGAAGTGATAGAAGCCAAATGGTTATTTGATTTAAGCAGTAAGCAGATACAGGTGGTTGTTCATCCTCAAAGTATTGTCCATTCTATGGTAGAATTCATTGACGGGTCCATCATCGCTCAAATGGGATTGCCAGATATGAAGCTTCCCATACAATATGCTTTGGCATATCCGGATCGGGTAAACAACTCATATCTAAGGTTAAAGTTAAGTGAAATAGGGACATTAACCTTTGAAGAACCAGATTTACATGTCTTTAAAGGATTAGCGTTGGCATATGATGCTTTAAAAGAAGGCGGTTCTATGCCGATTGTTTATAACGCTGCCAATGAAACGGCAGTAGATATGTTTTTGAAACGAGAAATAAAGTACAATGATATTGTCAAAATCATAGATAACGCTATGACAAAGCATCATGTGGCAATATGTAAAGATGAAACCGACGTTATAGAAATAGAGAGATGGACAAGGAATATTGTCAGAAATAGGTGATAAGTATGAGCATTTTAGTATCCGTATTAATATTCGGATTAATTGTATTGATACATGAATTAGGACATTATTTATTTGCAAGAAAAGCAGGCATATTGGTGGAAGAATTTGCCATCGGTATGGGACCCAAGATCGTAGGTAAAAAAGTAGGAGACACGCTGTATTCCATAAGAGCCATACCTTTTGGTGGCTTTTGCAGGATGCTGGGCGAAGATCAAGAAGTTGAAAATGACCCAAGAGCGTATTCAAGCAAGTCACCATGGGCCAGATTCCAAGTTATTTTTGCAGGCCCCTTGTTTAATTTTATACTGGCTTTTTTATTTTCAATTGTTTATATCAGTTTGGTTGGTGGTACAACCTCAACCATCAGTGAAGTTGTAGAAGGTTATCCTGCATATGAGTCTGGCATTCAAGCAGGTGATCGTATTGTGGGTTACAACAATAGAACAATTCTAACATCCACGGAAGTTAGAATCTATCTTAACTCTGAAAAACCAAGTCAAATGGAATTGACCGTCAAACGTGGCAGCGAGAAAATAAGCTATGTGATGGAACCCATAATAGGAGAAGACGGTATTTATCGCCTGGGGGTTAATTTTGCTCTGATAGATATCAAAAATCCCATAGAAGTCGTTAAAAATGCAGCTATAGAAATCGTATTTTGGATAAAAATCGTCATCTATTCCTTAAGTTTATTGGTTACCGGTGGCATATCAGGTAATGATATTGCTGGTCCTGTAGGCATTGTTGGTCAAATAAGTAGTGGTTATCAAGATAGTATACAATACGGTATAAAATCCGTCATAGCCACAGTATCCTTTTATATTGTACTCTTAAGCGCGAATCTAGGCGTTATGAACTTATTACCTATACCGGCTCTTGATGGCGGTCGAATCGTTTTCATAGCGATTGAAGCCATAAGAGGTAAACCCGTTGATCCTAACAAAGAAGGTTTCATTCACTTTGTCGGCTATGTGTTGCTCATGATTTTGATGGTGCTCATTTTGTTTAATGACATTTTCAAAGCCGCTTTTTCCTAGAAAGTGAAACCCAAGCAAGAGAACAAAGAGGCTACGCCTCGCTTTGCAAAGCAAATTGTTACGGCAGGAAAGATTTCCTTGATAGTTAATGCGACGATTCAACGCATTAACAAAGCATAAACTTTCCTAGAGAAGAATAAGGAGATAAAATTATGTTGAATTTTGAATTTGATAATAAAACAAAAATAGTATTTGGTAAAAAAGTAGAGGAACAAGTTGGTGAGCTAACAAGTGTCAATGCTAAAAAAGTACTGCTCCATTATGGTGGTGGCAGTATCAAAAAAAGTGGTCTGTATGACCGTGTAATTAGCAGCTTAAAAGAAGCCGGTGTTGCATATGTTGAGCTTGGAGGCGTTGTCGCCAATCCAAGAGTAAGTTTGGTCCGTGAAGGCATAAAGTTGTGCCGCGAAGAACAAGTAGACTTTATCTTAGCCGTTGGTGGTGGTAGTGTCATAGACTCAGCAAAAGGCATTGCAGCAGGCTTCTACTACCAAGGTGATGTATGGGAGTTATACATGAGAGAAGGTACTTTTGATGCCTGTCTACCAATAGGTGTTGTACTAACAATTCCGGCAGCCGGTAGTGAATCCAGTGGTGGATCTGTGGTTACCAATGAAGATGGTTTGTGGAAAAGAGATATAGGTAGTCTGAACCTAAGACCGGTATTTGCCCTTCTTAATCCGGAGTTAACCTATACATTGCCAAATTATCAAACAGCATGCGGCATCTCAGATATGTTGGCCCATGTTATGGAGCGTTATTTTACCAGAGTCATCAAAGTGGATTTGACAGATCGATTGGCTGAAGCCATTATGAAGAGTGTCATCAAACAAGCCCATATTATAAACCAATCTCCGGACGATTATGATGCAAGAGCAGAGATTATGTGGGCCGGTACATTGGCACATAATGATTTGGTTTGTACAGGACGACAAGGTGATTGGTCATCTCATGGTATCGAACATGAACTCAGTGGCATTTATGATATTGCCCATGGTGCAGGCCTTAGTATTGTTTTCCCTGCATGGATGAAACATGTTTATAAGACAGATATACCAAGATTTGCACAATTTGCAAACAGAGTGTTTGATATAGAAATCAATACCATGAACTTAGAAGAAACAGCGATAAAAGGTATTGAAGCTATGGAAAGTTTTTATAGTCTAATAGGTATGCCGACAAGATTATCACAAGTAGATATTGATGGCGAACGGTTTGAAGAAATGGCTGACAAAGCCACCAATAACGGTACGACGACTATGGGCTCTTTTGTACAGTTAACTAAGGCAGACATTATGGCAATCTTTGAACTGGCAGAATAAGGATCATGAAATAAGACGCAAAATCACTTTTATTATGTTTAATGAAGATACCGTCTTATTGACGATGAATCGGTTTTATGATAAAGTAACAAGTGTGTTAAATTCATAACAACTTCAACTAGCATTTTATTAACTAATAACTATTATGGAAAAGAGGGATTAAGATGAAACCATCATTTTCAAATCTAGAAGTCATTAAATTTGCAGTAGGCATGGAAGATATGGGCATTGTATTCTATGAAGATTATGCTAAAAAGTCTGATGGAGAGATCAGAACATTATTCTTAAGACTGGCAGACGATGAACGTCGCCACAAAGCATTTTTTCAAAGCCTATTAGATGAAACCGAAAAAGAAGCAGGCTCTTTTGAGTATATGTTTGATGAATCCGTAACCAGTTTCTTTGAGGCATTTGCCCAAAGTGCCGGTTTTTCAAGAGAAAGTAAAGACATTGAAACCAATAGAGAAGCCATCTTAGAAGGTATAACAACAGAAACACTAACCATTGAATATTACAAAGATTTACTAACCTATTCCAAAGAAAAAACCAAAGAAACACTGGAAATCATCATCAAAGAAGAAGAAGGACATTTGGAATTGCTCAAAGGATTATTATAATAATAATATTAGTTAAAATAAACAAACCGAAATACAAAGAATTCTATAACAGATGTTAGGGTGTGTGATGCACTCTAACATTTTTGTTCTCAAGGAAAGTCATACTCTAGCATTCAGCTTTAAAACATAGCTGAATGCGCCAAGGTCCTTTCCTGTCGAACCGTTCAGAAATATGAGCAGAGCTCATAACGAAGCGAAGCTTCGTTTCTTGTATGATTTCACCATTGATTAATACCTTCTATACCTTTACAATAAAGATTGTACAACATGACAAATAAAGACGAATCAAAAGTCACAAAGACATAACATATAGGAGTAAATATGAACAGAACACAGACCAGAACCATACAAATAGGTGATGTCATAATAGGTGGCGGTCATAAGATTGCGATACAATCTATGACCAACACCAAAACAGAAAACATAGAAGCCACCGTTCATCAGATTCTTGAACTGGAGCAAGCCGGATGCGACATCATTCGTGTAGCTGCGCCCACCATGGAAGCTGCTCTTGCTATTAAGGCAATTAAGAAGCAGATTCATATACCCCTAGTCGCTGACATACATTTTGATTATAGACTGGCATTGGCCTCTATCGAAAATGGTGCTGATAAGATTCGAATCAATCCTGGTAATATTGGTTCAATGGATCGACTTAAAAAAGTAGTTGATGCTTGTAAAGCAAGGAACATTCCTATTCGAGTAGGTGTTAACAGTGGTTCACTGGAAAAAGAAATCCTCGCCAAATATGGGCATCCTACAGCTGAAGCCTTGGTAGAGAGCGCCCTTAATCAATGTAGAGCCATAGAAGCATTAGGCTATGATCAGTTGGTGGTATCCATCAAATCCTCAGACGTGATCAAATCCATAGAAGCTTATAGACTGATAACAAAAGAAATCGATTACCCCCTTCATCTTGGTATAACAGAATCCGGCACGGCATGGGCAGGCACCATTAAGTCAGCCGTAGGACTTGGCGCTATGTTAGCAGAAGGTTTTGGGGACACCATACGCGTGTCTTTAACAGATAAGCCAATAGAAGAAATCAAAGTGGGAAAACAAATACTAAAGGCACTTGGTTACGGGAATCATGGCATCGAGATTATATCCTGTCCGACATGCGGACGAACAGACATTGACCTGATTGGTATCGCCAATGAAGTGGAAAAGCGATGTGCAGATTTGGATCTTAACATTAAAGTCGCTGTCATGGGTTGTATCGTCAATGGACCGGGTGAAGCCAGAGAAGCAGATATCGGTCTTGCCGGCGGCAAAGGTGTCGGTATAATCTTTAAAAAAGGTGTCATCATCAAAAAAGTCAAAGAAGAAGAATTGGTAGAGGCCTTGATGACAGAAATAATGACCACGAATAAGGTGATGAATCCGTGAGCAAAAAAATAGATGAAGTATTTAGAGGTATCCCTTTAACCGGTCAATTGAACCGGGTTTTTGATGATGCCGTTGTAGAGAATGTATACTTCAATAAAGAACAGAATAAACTCTATATTCAGATGTTGTTAAAACAGGTCATTCATCCTCAGATCATCCATTTATTAAGAGACAAAATCATGGAATTCTTAGATGAAGAAGGCCTATTTGTGCGTATAGAAGAACGTTACGCTAACAATCATGGTTTAGACATCAAAGACCTATATGCTTATTATCAACCCAGTCTCATGTATCTTATAAAAGAAGAAAGTCCCTTTGTAGCCGCCAAGTTGGGTTTATTAGAACCTCAGTGGGAAGATGGACAACTGACCTATGCTTTGGAAGAATTTGATTATGATTATATGAAGCAATACACCATAGATGAATTTATTCAATTGACCTTTAAGATGAAATTTGATGTGGATCTAAAAGTTGCCTTTATCAGGAAAGAAAAACACCATAGCGTTTTTGATGAATTTGTAGAAAACCGTAAAAGAGAAGAGAAAAAATTAATAAAAAGTATGATGCTATCCGGTGGCAACCCATCTCAATCGGCAGTAAAAGAAGTCAAAGCACCGGAAATGCCAAAAGGAAAAGGCAAGTCGTTGCCGGAAAATCTCATAATCGGGAAAAAAGGTATCAGTGGTGTCATTACGAAGATCAAAGACTTAAACGGTGACTACGATAGCATTATCATTGAAGGATATGTCCTAAGTCAGGAAATACGCATAACAAAAACAGGTAAAGTCTTGCTGATTATGGACATCACGGACTTTACGAATTCCATTACCTGTAAAGCTTTTTTGAAAAAAGAAGAGTTTGATGATCGTATTGCCTCTATGTTATCTAAGAATATGTTTGTACGACTGGAAGGCCGTGTTGCCTTTGACACATTTTCAGGTGAACTGGGTATTATGATTGGCACGATGGAAAAAATAGAAGATTTTAGATTGAAAAAAATGGACAACGCAGGGGAGAAAAGAGTTGAGCTACATGTGCATACCCAGATGAGTGATATGGACGGTATGACAAGTGCCAAGGACCTTATAAAAAGGGCGAAGGAATGGGGACACAAGGCCATGGCCATAACGGACCATGGTGTGGTTCAAGCTTTTCCTGAAGCTTTTCACGCCATTGATGCGTCAGATGATTTTAAGATTCTCTATGGCGTTGAAGCCTATCTTGTGGACGATCTAAAAGACATCATAAGGCATCCAAGAGGTCAGAGTCTTAATAGTGAATATGTGGTCTTTGATATTGAAACAACGGGCTTTTATGCCGGCAAAGACAAGATCACGGAGATTGGCGCTGTCAGGATCAAAGAAGGCAAGATTGTAGAACGTTACGGCACCTTCATTAACCCGGAGCGGAGTATTCCCATTAAAGTACAACAATTAACGGGTATTGATATAACCATGGTCAAAGATGCCCCTACGATCCAGGAAGAACTGACAAACTTCCTGGCGTTTTGTGGGGATAGTATTCTAGTTGCCCATAACGCAGATTTTGATTTGGGTTTCATCGAGTGTTTTGCCAAAGAACTGGGCATTGAAGTGACAAACACCACCCTTGACACTTTAGAACTTGCCAGAATATTTTTGCCGAATTTGCACAACCATAAGCTACAAACCATTGCCAAGCATTATAATGTACCCCTTATCAATGCCCACCGTGCTGTGGATGATGCAGAAGCAACCGCCCACATCCTATTAAAGATGTTTGAACATATGAATCAAATCAACATCCATACTATTGAAGGTATCTTAACCTACGCCAATCAATCCATAAGAGATGTTAAAAGACTTCGAGCGGCCCATGCTATCATACTGGTTCAGAACCTGATCGGTCTTAGGAACCTTTATGAATTGATCTCAAAATCCCATCTGGATTATTTTTACAGACAGCCAAAGATACCCAAAAGTGTTTTCAACACATTCAGAGAAGGTCTGTTAATCGGCACAGCTTGTGAAGCCGGTGAACTTTATAAAGCCGTCCTTGAAGACAAGCCAAAAGAAGAAATAGACCGACTTTGTGATTTTTATGATTACTTTGAGATACAGCCTTTAGCCAACAATGAATTCTTAATTCGAAACGAAGCCGTCGATGACTGGGATGCCCTAAGAGAGATTAATAAGAAAATCGTCAGCCTTGGGGAAGAACATAAGAAAATGGTGGTCGCTACTTGTGACGTACACTTTATTGATCCGGAAGATGAAGTATACAGACGTATTCTAATGGCCGGAAAAGGTTTTGGTGATGCCAATCAGCAAGCGCCTCTTTATTTTAGAACCACAGAAGAGATGCTTCAAGAATTTGCCTATCTAGGCCGTGATAAAGCTTATGAAGTGGTGGTTACCAACACAAATAAAATCATGGACAGTATAGAAAAGATTGACCCTGTACCACCGGATAAATACCCACCGGTTATAGAAGGCTCTGATGAGACCCTGACAAACATATGTCATGAAAAAGCCATATCCATCTATGGGAAAGATCTACCACCTCAAGTCAAAGAAAGACTGGATAGAGAGCTTAATTCCATCATTACCAATGGTTTTGCAGTGATGTACATCATCGCTCAGAAACTGGTATGGAAGTCCATGGAAGACGGATACTTAGTTGGTTCAAGAGGTTCGGTAGGATCCTCCTTTGCCGCTACCATGGCCGGCATTACAGAGGTTAACCCTTTACCTGCCCATTATATTTGCCCAAATTGTCATTACACGGACTTTGAGTCCGATGTGATCAAGGACCATTCCGGTAATTCCGGCTGTGACCTGCCGGATGCACAGTGCCCCAATTGTGATACCCTGTTAATCAAAGAAGGTCATGATATTCCTTTTGAGACTTTTTTGGGTTTTTATGGTGACAAAGAACCGGATATTGACTTGAATTTTTCAGGTGAATATCAGGCCATAGCCCACCAGTATACAGAAGAACTTTTCGGCGTAGGTCATGTATTTAGGGCAGGCACCATTGGTACACTGGCAGAAAAAACCGCCTTTGGCTTTGTAAAGAAATACTTTGATGAACATCATCAAACTGCCAGAACAGCAGAAATCAATCGATTGGTACAAGGTTGTACAGGTGTTAGAAGAACCACAGGACAACATCCGGGTGGTATTATCGTTGTGCCGAAAGATCAATCCATATATAAATTCACCCCAGTACAACATCCGGCCAATGATCAAAGTACCTCTATCATCACCACCCATTTTGACTATCATTCCATCGATCATAATCTATTGAAGTTGGACATACTCGGACATGACGATCCTACCATGATCCGTATGTTAGAGGATTTGACCGGTATGGATGCAACCAAGATACCACTGGATGAACCAAAAGTTATGTCCCTCTTTCTTGGGTTGGATGCTCTTGGCATTACAGCGGATCAGATTGGTGGCACCAATCTAGGGTGCCTAGGGGTACCTGAGTTTGGAACTGAGTTCGTTATACAAATGCTCCAAGACACCAAGCCAAAAAGTTTTTCGGACTTGTGTCGAATATCCGGGCTATCTCATGGTGAAAACGTATGGCTTAACAATGCTCAAGAGTTAATTAGAGACAAAAAAGCCAATATTAAGGAAATTATATCCACACGTGACGACATTATGACTTATCTGATTCACATGGGTGTTGATAAAGGTCTTTCCTTTAAGATCATGGAAAACGTTAGAAAAGGCAAGGGCTTGCTACCGGATATGGAAAGTGCTATGAAAGAAGCAAATGTACCTGATTGGTACATCTGGTCTTGTCAGCAAATAAAGTATATGTTTCCTAAGGCCCATGCTGTAGCCTATGTTATGATGGCTTATCGAATCGCCTATTTTAAGGTCTATCACAAGGAAGCTTATTATGCCACATATTTTAGTATCAGAGCGACGGATTTTGATTATGGCACCATGTGCCATGGTAAACATCATTTGGAGCAAAACATGCAGTTGTTAAAAGCCAAAGAATCTCGGGCAAAAGGCCGTGAGGTAGATCCGGATGAAGGCGGTTTGCAGAAATTCACTAAGAAGGACAAAGATACAATTAAGGATATGAAAATCGTTCAGGAAATGTATGCCAGAGGCATCGAATTTCTGCCTATGAATCTGTACGCAGTCGATGCTAATAAGTTTCAGATTATAGACGGGAAGATTATGCCGGCCCTGAGTGCCCTTCAAGGTCTAGGTGAGAAGGCAGCAGAGAACATTGTACTTGAACGAGAGAAGGGACCTTTTATATCCATAGAAGATCTAAGGGTCAGAACCAAGATCAGCAAGACCGTAATTGAGATTATGAAAGATAATGGCATACTGGACGGCATGCAGGAATCCAATCAATTAAGCTTATTCTAAACCTTAAGTGTAGAGTTGATTTGTATGAAATAAAAACATTAAAATTATTCGATTGTGTAAGATTTAGGATGTTTTTTTAAGCAAGATTGTGTTATAATGTCAGAGTACATTGTATACAATGTATGTTACAAATATAACTAACTCAAGGTTTTTTAAGTAACAAAAGCATATTTATTGTACTAATAAAATACACGACTAATTCATTAGTGTATGGTGTTTTTATGTATGATATAATATATAATAGCGTCAACCATATTGTTTATATCAATTATTAAAAGCTCAAGGCATAGAATTATTGTTATTTGTTCGACAAATAATATTAATTTATATTAATTTGTGTTTTTTAATGACTGGTGTAAACACTATGGTAAGGCTAAACAAGGTTAATGTGTCACTTTAACCAACCGTCAATCTTTATAAAATATATGGAGGTAATCAAAACATGGCTAACAAAGTATTTAAGTCAATGGATGGAAACATGGCTGCAGCATATGTTGCATATGCATTTACAGATGTA